>JAFAYN010000082.1 GCA_019240375.1 Gemmatimonadota bacterium | reverse complement strand
GACCTGCTCTGGAAGACGGCGCTGCTCGGCGGGCTCCTCACCGCCACGCTCCAGGCCGGGATCGGCTACGCCCCGGTCGCGGGCCGCCTCGCCCTGGGCGCTCCCGCGCGACCGGCGCCCACGTCGGCTAACGGAGAGGACGCGCGTGCGGAAGCGCCGCGCGCCGAAGCCGCCGCCGCGGCGGAACGGACGCCCGCGGCGGCCCCTCGCGACGTCGCTCCCCCTGTCGCCCCCCGCCCCAGGCCGGCCGGGGAGGGCCACGACGTCCCCTGGCTCCCGCTCCTGCTGGGCGCCTGGGCCGTCGGTGCGGGACTCCTCCTGGTCCGGCTGGCCGTGCAGCACGCGCGGCTCTTCCGCGCCCTGGCCGGCCGGCGCCCGCTGGACGAGGGGCCGCTGGCGGGGATGCTCGCCGAGCTGCGCCGCAACGCGGGTCTGTGGACGCCGGTGCGGCTCTCCGCCTCGGCCGCGTGCCCCACCCCGATCGCGATCGGCCGCGCGGAGATCTGCGTCCCCGAGCGCTTCCTCACCGACCTGGACCCCGACCAGCAGCGCGGCGCCCTGGCCCACGAGCTGGCCCACCTGCGCCGCGCCGACCCGCTCTGGCAGCTCGCCGCCGGCGTGGTGGAGGCCGTGTTCTTCTTCCAGCCGCTGAACCGCGTCGGGCGGCTGCGCTGGCGGGAGGCCGCCGAGAATCTGTGCGACGACTGGGCGGTGCAGAGCACCGGCTCCCCGCTGGGGCTGGCCCGCTGCCTGACCCACGTCGCATCGTGGATCGGCCCGGCCCGCGTCCCCGAGGTGATGGCCGCCATGGCCGAGGGCGGCTCCCCGCTCCTGCGCCGGGTGGAGCGCCTGGCCGAGTGGCGCCCGGCCCCGAGCCGCGCCCCCTGGCTCCGTCCGGTCGCCGCCGCCGCCCTCCTGGCCGGAGTGGCCGCGACCGCGCCGGCCGTCACCCAGCGCGCCCTCGCCGCGGCCCCGCCGGTGGTGCAGGCGGCGGCGCTTCGCCCCGTGGGTCCTGACACCGTCCTCCTCCCCCCGGACCCCTCCGCCCCGCTCGCCGCGCGCTGGGCCTGGGCACGGGCGAGCGCCCCGCGGCGGGAGCACTGGGTCGCCTGGGGCGTGCGGGGACCGTCCCGGGCGGAGTATCCCGGCGGCAGCTTCCCCGTCTCCAGCAGCGCACCCCACCGGGGGAACGAGGCGCCGGGAGCGCCCACGCTGCGGCAGGCGCTCGCCCGCTCCGGCGGGACCGGGGCGGACGTGGCCTTCGTCTTCGGGATGGACGGCGAGGGACGCGGGGAGGTGAGACGGGTGCGGCTCCGCTCCGCCGACGCGCCGCTGAGCCTGGAGGGGCGCCCGCTCCTCTGGCTGGGGACGGCGGGCGCCGGGGAGAGCCTCGCCCGGCTCGACACCCTGGAGGCCGCCGCTGGGGACCCGGCGCTGCGGGCGGAGATCGCCGCCGCCCACGCGCTCCACGCCGACCCAGGCGAGGTGGTCCGCTCCGTGGCCGCGCTGCTCCGGGCCGAGGGCGACCCGGAGGTGCGCGCCGAGGCGGTGCAGTGGCTCCCCCGGGTGCACCCGGAGTCGGACGAGGTCGCGGCCGCGCTGCTGGAGGTGGCCTTCCGCGACCCCGCCGAGTCGGTGCAAATGGAAGCCGTCGACGCGCTCGCCCGCTCCCGAGCCCCGTCCGCGAGCCGGGCGCTGGTGAGGATCGCGGAAACGCACCCGCGGTGGGCCGCCCGCTCCGAGGCCGCGCAGACGCTGGCGCGCCGCGAGCGGCGACGCTGACTGCGGGACCAAGGTTGACGCGGAGGGTGGAAAGGTGCAGGGTACGGAGAGTCCATCGCAGACGCTCACCCTCCACCCCGCGCCTCCCATGATCGAACGCCACCTGCACGACGGGATCCTCACCCTCAGGCTCACGCACGGCACCGCCAACGCGCTGGACGCCGAGCTGCTCCAGGAGCTCGACCGGGAGCTGGACGCGGCCGGGGACGCGCGGGCGCTGGTCATCACCGGCCACGGCCACATCTTCTGCGCCGGGGTGGACCTGTTCCGGCTGTCGGAGGGAGGCACGGAGTACGTGCGGGACTTTTTCGCGCGGCTCGACACCTTCGTGCGCAGGCTCTTCACGCTCCCCATCCCCGTGGTGGCCGCCGCCAACGGCCACGCCATCGCCGGGGGCGGGGTGATCGTCTTCGCTGCCGACTACCGGATCATGGCCGTGGGAAAGGGGCGTATCGGCGTCCCCGAGCTGCGGGTAGGGGTCACCTTCCCGGCCGCGGCGCTGGAGGTGGTCCGCTTCGCCGTCCCGCCCCAGCACGTGCAGTCGCTGGTGTACACCGGCCACACCCTCCCGCCGGCGGAAGCGCTCGCCCACGGCCTGGTGGACGAAGTAGTCCCCATCGAAGCCCTGGAAACCCGGGCCAGGGCAGTCGCCGAGCAGATGGCAGGCATCCCCCCCGAGGTGTTCCGCCTCACCAAGCAGGCCCTGCGCGCCCCCACCCTGGAGCGCCTGGAGCGCAGCGCCGCCCTGGACGACCGCTCCAGGGAGATCTGGACCGGCCCCGGCACCCCGGACAGGGTGAAAGCCTACATGAACTCCATCGCCCGCAGGTAGGTGCCAACGAAAGGGCCGCGCCCGAACGGACGCGGCCCAGCAGTAAAAGCCGACAGGGAGGTGGGTGCTCCTCCGCAGGGGGAGCGTATGTCTGAGCGAAGCGAGTTACGCACCCCCCGGAGGAGGGGCACCCGCCGACCGACCACGCGGAAACCAGCCGTAAAAGCCCGGCTCAGCGAGCGTGCCGGTACATCAGCTCGATCAGCTCGTCGTACATCGCCTCCGCCTCCCCCTCCCCCGCGCGGATCGCCGAGGAAGCACAGTGCTTCAGGTGGTTCCGCATCAGCTCCCGCCCCACCCCTCGCAGCGCCTCGTGCACCGAGGCGATCTGCGTCATGATGTCGGCGCAGTAGCGGTCCTCCTCCACCATCCGCTGCAGCCCCCGCACCTGCCCCTCGATCCGGCGCAGGCGCTTGAGGTTGCGCTCCTTCGCCGCGGGATCGACGCCGGCGGCCTTGCGTCCCTCCTCGTCCACGCCGCACCCGCACCCCGCGTGCGCCTCGCCCCCCGTGACCTCGTGCTCCGTGGTGCCCATGCTCCCTCCTCAGTGGTCGGTGGGGCGGAACGTGCCCTCCCCGGCATACCCCCCAGGACTATGATTGTACCCGATTCCGCGCCCATCCTCAACCCTTCCATCCGTTCCCGGGAGTACGGAACTTGCCGCCGTCGTCCCCTTCCACGAGAATCAGCCCGACAGGCACCCGCAGTCACCCGCATCGCGGAGCACCCACGTGGCCGAGCGCAGCAACATCGACCCCGAAGAACGCAGCGACATCGAGCGCCGGGACTCGCCCGACGAGGAGCACGGCGCCATCTACGGCGACCTTCCGGGGCACGTGCAGGCCAGCTCGTGGGAGAGCGCCAAGGTGGACCTGTCCAGCGAGGCCGACATCGTCCGCGAGCAGGCGGAGGAGGGGAAGCCCCCCGCGACCGCGGCCGACGAGGCGTACCACGGCGAGGTGATCGCCCACACCCCGGAGGAGTTCACCGGGCTGAGGCGCGGGAAGATCCGCAGGACCGCCGCGGGGATCCAGGCCATCCAGGTGTCGATGGAGTACACGCTGGAGGAGATGGGGCCGGTGGACGGGCTGCGGATGCTGGGGAACATCAACCAGCCCGACGGCTTCGACTGCCAGAGCTGCGCCTGGCCCGACCCCAAGCCGGGGGACCGCTCCTTCACCGAGTTCTGCGAAAACGGGGCGAAGGTCACCTCCGAGGAGAACACCCGCAAGCTGATCCCGCCCGACTTCTTCCGGGAACACGACGTGGCCGAGCTGTCGCGGAAGTCGGACTACTGGCTGGCGAAGCAGGGGCGCATCGCCCGGCCGATGCTGCTGCGCGAGAACGCCACCCACTACGAGCCGATCGGGTGGGACGAGGCGTTCCGGCTGATCGCGGAGGAGCTGAACGGGCTGGACTCCCCGGACGAGGCGGCGTTCTACACCTCCGGCCGCACCGCCAACGAGACCGCCTTCCTGTACCAGCTCTTCGTGCGGCAGTTCGGCACCAGCAACCTCCCCGACTGCTCCAACATGTGCCACGAGTCGAGCGGGGCCGCGCTGACCGACGCCATCGGCGTGGGAAAGGGGACGGTGACGCTGGACGACGTGACCCACACCGACCTGCTGATCAGCATCGGGCAGAACCCGGGGACGTGCCACCCGCGCATGCTCACCGCGCTGCAGGAATTGAAGCGCAACGGGGGGAAGATCGTCGCAATCAACCCGCTCCCCGAGACCGGGCTCAACCACTTCAAGCACCCGCAGGACCTGAAGCACCCCTTCCGCGCGCTCAACGTGCTGGTGGGCGACGGGACCCAGCTCGCCGACCTGTACGTCCCGGTGCGCGTGGCCGGCGACGTGGCGCTGCTCAAGGGGATCCTCAAGGAGATGCTGGAGGAGGAAGAGCGCCGGCCGGGACAGGTGTTCGACCACGCCTTCATCCGCGAGCACACCTCCGGCTACCGGGAGCTGGTGGACGACCTGCGGGCGGAGAGCTGGGAGACGATCGTGACCGAGAGCGGGATCGACCGGGCGCCGATCCGCGGGGTGGCGGAGATGGTGATGGCGCACGAGCGGATCATCGTGGCCTGGGCGATGGGGCTCACCCAGCAGCCGTACGCGGTGGCGGCCATCCAGGAGGTGGTCAACCTCCTCCTGCTGAAGGGGAGCATCGGCAAGCCGGGCGCGGGCGCGCTCCCGGTGCGCGGCCACAGCAACGTGCAGGGCGACCGCACCATGGGGATCTGGGAGCGGATGGAGCCTGCGTTCATGGAGCGGCTGGGGCGCGAGTTCGGCTTCCAGCCGCCTGCCGGGCACGGCTACGACGTGGTGGAGTCCGTGCGGGCCATGCACGCCGGCAAGGTGAAGGTGTTCTTCGCGATGGGGGGCAACTTCCTGTCGGCCGCGCCGGACACGGAGTACACCGCCGAGGCGCTGCGCCGCTGCCAGCTGACGGCCCACGTGGCGATCAAGCTGAACCGCTCGCACCTGGTGACGGGGCGCAGGGCGCTGATCCTCCCCACCATCGGCCGCGCCGAGCGCGACGAGCAGGCGACCGGGCCACAGTTCGTCACGGTGGAGAACTCGATGGGGATCGTGCACGCCTCGCGCGGGCATCTCCCGCCGGCGTCCGAGCACCTGCTCAGCGAGCCCACCATCGTGGCGCGCCTGGCGAGGACGACGCTGGGAGAGCGGAGCACGGTGGACTGGGAGGGGCTGGTCGCCGACTACGACCGGATCCGCGACCACGTGGAGCGGGTGATCCCCGGCTTCCGGGACTTCAACCGCCGCGTCCGCGAGCCGGGCGGGTTCTACCTCCCCAACCTGGCGCGCGACCAGCGCGAGTTCACCACCACCACGAAGAAGGCCAACTTCACCGTCCACCCCATCAACCCGGTGCGGCTGGAGCCCGGCCAGCTCATCATGATGACGCTGCGCAGCCACGACCAGTTCAACACCACGGTGTACGGGCTGAACGACCGCTACCGGGGGATCTACAACGAGCGCAGGGTGGTCTTCCTGAACCCGGACGACATCCGGGAGCTGGGGCTGGAGTCCGGGCAGGTGGTAGACCTGACCAGCCACTTCCGCGGGGAGCGGCGGGTGGCGCGGCACTTCATCGTGGTCCCCTTCCCCATCCCGCGCCGCTGCGCCGGGACGTACTATCCCGAGACCAACGTGCTGGTGCCGGTGGACAGCGTGGCCGAGCGGAGCAACACCCCCACCTCCAAGTTCGTGATCATCACCGTAGCGCCGTCGGCGAGCGGGCGGAAGTTCGACTACGACCACGTGGAGCAGGCGCAGGAGCATCCCATGCCCACCGCCGCGGCGTCCCCCCACTGAGAGCACGCCACATGCACCCCTGGAAGCCCGGAGAGACCCCGGAGGAGGAGGCCGCGCGCCGCGAGGCGTACCAGCGCCTGGCAAGCGCGGCGAGGCGCGTGGGCCTTTCGCTGAAAAGGCTGGCCGACGTGCTCCACCAGGTGTCCGACAACGAGACCGAGACCCGGCGCTTCCTGTCGGAGCAGGTCTACGGCGTGCCGGAAGCCGAGCTGGACGAGTTCTTACGCGTGAGGCTGGAAGACCTCCCCCGCGAAGAGTAGCGGGGAACTCCCGGCCCGGGCGGCGTGGCTCACTCCTGGCGCGCCGCTCACGCCACAAGAAGCTTGCCTGCCGCACCTGTGTGCGCTATAGTGCGCGCGGGTGCAAGATCCCACGCACCCGTCTTTACTCGCGCCCCACCGTTCCTTCCCGGGGCGCGAAGCTTCTCCGTAGCACAGCTCCACCCTTCTCTCCGGAGGACGGCGCCCACGCCGTCCCCCTGCGCTCGCCGTGCATGGCGGGCGTACGCCGCATTTCCATACCCTTCCACACGGAGACGCTCGATGATCACGCTGGGAACGCAGGGAGGGAGACCGACGGTCGTATCCGCCGGCCCCGACAACAAGCTCGTGAAGAGGCTCCGCATCACCACGGTCGAGGCGATGCAGGAGGCCCGGCTGGTCCCGGCCTCCATCCCCATCGACACCCTGAAGAGGGCGCTGGACGCGGCGAGCCACACCAGCCTCGCCGAAGTCGACCGGACCATGCAGGGGCTGGCGAGGTCGCCCGCGCTCCAGGCGCGGCCCGACCGGCAGGTCTTCATGGAGGCGCGGAAGCGGTCGCTGACCCGGACGACCCAGGCGGCCGGGGCCGCGACGCTCCTCCAGAAGAGCGGGGTGGACGCCACCCGCGCCGTCTCCCTCTCGAAGAAGCTGGTGGAGCTCCTGCGCGAGGGAGGGATCACCGTGGTCCGCATAGACTACGGGGACGACCTGCGCATCACCGGGCCCGTGGTGTACGACAAGTCCATCCACCAGCTCAAGGCCCGCGACGTGACCATCGCCCCGGGCGCGGTCCTGCAGTTCCAGGCTTCCAACTTCTCGATGGTCTGCCGCTCGCTGATGCGCAAATAACGAGGAACCATGCCGATCAACATCAAGAACACCCCGGTGAACGGGCAGAACGGGATCGACGGCTCCAAGGGGACCCCGGGGTCGCCCGGCGCCAACGGGATCGACGCCGACTGCGGCTTCTTCGACGACAACTCCCCCACCAACGGCGGCACCGGGGGGAACGGAAGCGACGGGACGGGCGGGACGGACGGGAGCCCCGGGGTGGCCGCGGGGTCGCTGGACATCCACCTGGAGGTGCTGGGGCCGGGGATCGAGATCAGCATCCAGGGCGGGGCCGGGGGGAGCGGCGGCAAGGGCGGCGACGGGGGAACGGGCGGCAAGGGAGGGAAGGGCGGGAACGGGGACGACTGCGAGGCTTCGGGGTGGGGAGGGAACGGGGGCGCCGGGGGGAACGGCGGGGACGGAGGTGACGGCGGAAAGGGAGGGGACGGCGGGAGCGTCTTCATCTACTTCGTCTCGGACCAGAGCGGCGCCGCGCCTCCGATCATCGACGTGAAGGGGGGTCCCGGAGGGGTGAGCAACGGAGCCGGCGGCGGAGGGGCCGGCGGGTCGATCGGCGACCCCGGCCCGGCCAGCAGCTATTCGCACTCGGACTGGGACCCGGGCCCGCCCCCGAACCCCGGAGCCAACGGGAAGCCCGGCAACAAGGGCGCCGCGGGAGGCTCGGGGAACAACGGGAAGGTGACCCTCACCAAGGTGACCACGGTCTGAAAAAGAAGAGCCCCCTCTCCCGACGCCGGCAGGGGGGGCTTCCCGCACGCCGCTGGCCGTCAGGCGGATGCCGGCGGGCGCAGCGCAGCGACCTGCCGCTGCAGCTCCGCGATCTGCTCCATCAGCTCGTGGTGCCGGAGCACGTCGGCCTCCGGCTGCTTGGGGACGAAGGTGAGCGCCCCGCCCACCTCCAGCCGGCAGGTGTCCACGTCGCCCAGGGTGGAGATCCCCTGCCGCCGCGCCGCGGCCTTCAGCTCGGCCAGGGTGATCTGGTTCTTTTCCATCCCGTGCGGGACCACCTGGCCGTGCCGGATCAGCAGGTCGGAGTGCCCCTCCACCACGCGATCCAGCCGGGGGTGGCGGTACAGGAAGCGCACCACCCCGTAGTTCAGCACCAGCAGCGTGACCGCCCCCGTCAGCCCGCCCAGCAGCGAGTTGTCGTTGCCGATGATGGCGTTCTGCACCGTGTTGGAAAGCAGCAGCAGCACCACAAGGTCGTAGGGGTTGAGCTGCCCCAGCTCGCGCTTCCCGGCGAGCCGCAGGCTCACCAGCAAAAAGACGTAGACGGCCAGAGTGCGGAGGATCTTTTCCCCGAGCGGGACGCCGGAGACGAACAGGTCCTGCCAGTAGCTGTTCATGGCGGGGAACGGCGAGGTTACAGGGGACAGGTTACAGGGGACAGCGGGCAACGGCTGGCCCCCTATCCCCCAACCCACAGCAGCCCCCTTGATCCCCCGCAAGCAGGAGAAAGGGGGAGAACTACAAGTAATGAAAGCAGTTCCCCTCGCCCAGCATTGGGAGAGGGGAGGCGCGGAGCGCCGGGGGTGAGGGCCTACAGCGCCGACTGAACTCCAGGGGTGACCCGGCGCCGCACGCCCCCATCCGCCTCGCTTGGGCTCGGCACCTTCCCCCAATTCTGGGGGAAGGCTGTACGACACGACGATCTCAGCCGTTTCATTGCTTTTCCCATATGATGTCACGGAGGGAGACCGGCGGGCGGTTTCGCCGGGCTCACTCCGGGGCGGGGAGACTCACGGCCGTATCGTGAGGCTCCCCGGCCCCGCGGAAGAGACGGACGGCAGTATCGTCCGGCTCTGGAGCGGCCCCAAAGCCAGAGCCTACATCCCCGCCGGAGGAGTCTCCGGAAGCGTGTAACGGCGCCCACGGTTCTGCTCCCGCAACCACGTGTACAGCGGTGCGAAGTAGTCCACCATCGCCTGCGCGTTCAGCTGCTGCCCCGTGGTCTCCTGCAGCACCTGCCGCCAGTCCCGGCTCGCCCCAGGCGCCATCAGGTCGTAAAGAAACTTCCCGACCTGCTGATTCCCAGAGTAGTCGGTGTCGTGCGGATCCTGGTGCAGGATGTTCCGAGCGATGTGGTTGTGCAGCTGGAACAGCAAAGCGTTCGACAGCGCGTAGTCGTAATACTGCGCCGGGTCGTCGTTGATGTGCGTCTTGGTCAGCGCGTCCGCCCACTGCTCGCCGCGCGGCGAGGGCGGGGCGATCCCCTGGTAGCGCGCCGCCAGCTCCCACCAGCGCGCGTTGAACCGGTCCGGCGGCAGCCCTTCCGAGTACAGCGAGTGCTCCCAGCGCGTCATAGTCCCCGCCGAGAAGGGGATGAACACCACGTAGTTGAGCGCTTCCTTGAGGAGCTGCGCCCGCTGGTCCACCTGCACGTTGGCCGGCACCAGCCCCTTGTTCGCCAGGAAGCGCCGCTGCGAGGCCGCCATCCCGATCATCGTCCCGATCCCCTCGTGGTAGGCGCGGTTGGCCCCCTCGCGCAGCACCAGCGGCACCTCGGGGCGCGAGTAGCTCATGTAGTAGTAGATGTGCCCCAGCTCGTGGTTGGCCGTCTCGAACCACTCGGCATTGTTCTCTACGCTCATCAGCGAGCGCACGTCGCTGCCCAGGTCCATGTGCCAGGCCGAGGCGTGCGTGTTCTTCTTGTAGGGCGCGTCGGCGGCGACCGGGTACAGCGAGGAGTTCTGCCAGAACGAGGGCGGGAGAGCCGGGAAGCCGATGCTCCGGTAGAAGCCCTCCGCCTGCTGCACCACCCACTCCGGCGACCTGGTCGCCAGCGCCGAGTCCACGTTCACCCCCTTCACCTCCACCAGCGCGCTCCAGTCCTGCCCCCAGCGGTTGGGGAGCCAGTGCGCGGGGATCAGGTCGGGGACGGGGGCGTGGTAGCGCCGCGCCAGCTCGTAGCGCGCCCAGGTGTGCAGCTCGCGGTACAGCGGCCAGAGCTGCGCGACCAGGGTGTCGTCGAGCGCCAGCATCTCCGGGGTGGTCATCCCGTAGTCGGAGACCTGGTAGGTGAAGAAGTCGTGGTAGCCCAGCGACTTCACCACCCCGTTGCGGAGGTCGCGCAGCTGCACGATCCCCGGCTTCAGCGTGGGCCCCACCGCCTTGGACGCTTCCCAGGCGGCGCGGCGCTCGCGCGGGTCGCGGCTGGTGCGCAGGATCTCGTCGATCCGGTTGGGCGTCACCGGCTTCCCGCCCAGGGTGAACTGGAAGCCGTACAGCTTCTCGGTCTGCTGCGTCTCGGCGGCGATGCGCGCCCGCACCACGTCGGCGGCGGTCTGCGGAGCCCCGGCGGCGGTGTACAGGATCTTTTCCAGCTCCCGCACCTGCAGCGGGGTGAGCCGGTCGCGCTGCTCCAGGAAGCCGCGGACGCGCTGGATGTTCTCGCTGCTCCCGGTGAAGGCGGTCAGCGCCTCCTGCGCCCGGCGGGTGCGGGCGGCGTTGGTGGTGTCCCCCTCCACGATGTGCGTGTTGGAGGCCCAGTCGGCGAGCTGCGCGGCGTAGTACATCTTCTGGTACTGCGTCTGGTAGTCGGCCAGGAAGCGCTCCGCCTGCTCGGACGCGGACGGCTGCGCCGCGGGGGTGGGCGCTGCGGGAGCGGGCGCCGCGGCGGGGGCCTGCGCAGGCGCGGGAGCGGCCGGCGGCGGCGCGGGGGCGCACGCAGGCGCGGCGAGCGCCAGCAGCGCCAGGGACAGGGAGGTACGGTTCGCCCTCATCTCGGAGACCGGTTCGTGGGAGTGGGTGCGGGAGGCCGGATCCGGCCGCTCCCGAACGCACAAGATGCGCGAAAGCCCCGCCGCCCGCAAACCGTTGCGGCGAAGGGGCCACGTCTCGGGGCTGGCCTGCCCCGGCGGACGGAGCGCCGTCAATCAATATCCCCAAATGAGCTTTATTGGACCGGAACTTGCGTCGCTTATTTCCCGCCTGCCTTTTCTCCTTTCTCCCATCTCACAAGGAGTCCCACATGCGTACCCTGCGCACGCTCGCCCTCGGGATCACCATCGCGCTCGCGGCCTGCTCCCCCGACGCTCCCACCGCCGCGCCGACGGCTCCCACCCGCGCCGTGGCCGCCGCGGCCGGCCCGCTCTGCCTGGAGTTCAACGTGCCGCCGCTGGGCACTCCCTACGGCGCGGCGTACGGCACGCCGGTGGGAGCGCCCCAGTGGGTGGAGAACGGGATCACGGCGGCGGTGGTGCCGTACCAGCCGGGGGCGCTCTTCGTGGAGGCGAAGATCGACATCCCGCCGACGCCCTTCGGCGCGGGGGCGGCGCCCACCGGACGCGCCCGCAGCATCAGCTGGCAGTTCGACTTCACCGGCCTCCCCTTCATCCCCAAGGCGGTGACCTTCGACTGGCTCGACCAGGGGAGCCCGTCGCCGGTGGAGAACCTGGCGGTGAACGGGAGCCCGCTCTACATCGGGCAGCTGCACACGCCGCCCGCGAGCATGGCGGGGATCGCGGTGGGATCGTCGGTGACGCCGGCCCCGGGCGGGCTCACCGGGACCGTCAAGATGAGCGGCCCGGTGCAGAAGGTGATCGTGGGAGGGCAGCCGGTGTGGATCGACCACGTGTGCGCCTACCCGTGACCCTCCTCTCCTGACGGGCGCGCGAGCGAAAGCGGCGGGGCCGGAGAGATCCGGCCCCGCCGCCGTTTTCCACCCCAGGGGCCTGCTATGCGTCCTGCGACAGGATCACCACGCTGTACGGCCCCACCGCCACGCCGGCGCTGCATGGCATCCCGTCCCGCGGCTCTCCGTCGGCCACGGTGTCGAAGCTGGGGGTGTCGCCGAAGTCGGCGCCGTACCCGCTCCAGTCGCTGTTCAGGCGCACCCGCCACGTCCCCCCGCGCGGGAAGCCGATGCGGTAGTCGCCGAAGCCGCGGGCGGAGAAGTTCGCCACCACCACCACGTCGTCGCGGGGGCCCCCCGCGTCCCAGCGGTGGAAGGCGATCACGTTGTCGTCGTCGTTGACGTGGTGGACGCTCGCGTGCCGGCCGCGCAGCCCTCGGGTGGTGTCGTACCAGTCGCGGCGCAGGCGGATCAGGTCGCGGTACAGGGTGTGGATCCCGGCGAAGCGATCCAGCTTCCCCCAGTCGATCGGGTCGTCGTCGTGGAACCACTCGTCCTCCAGGATCTCCTGCCCCTGGAAGATCATCGGGATCCCGGGCGAGGTGAACACCAGCGCCGCCCCCAGCGTCGAGCGCTTGCGCGAGTACCAGCTCCCGGCGTTCCCCGGCCAGATCTCCTCCGGGACGCGGGCGTGCCCGTTCGCCACCTCGTCGTGCGACTCGGTGTAGATCACCCGCCGGAAGGCGTCGCCGTTGTAGCTACGCAGGATGGCGTCGCGCACCGCCGCCATGCTCCGCCCCCCGTCCGAGGCGGCGATCACCGCGGCGCGCACCGGGTGCACGAAGTCGCCGTCCCACTGCGCGTCGAACCCCGCCCCGCCCGAGCCCGGGTCGCGGGTGATCCACTCGTTCCCCCGCAGGTCCTCGGCGATGTGCAGCTTCCAGGGCTGGCGCTCGTCCGTTTCGCGGGTGATCCGCTGCATCAGCGCCCACCCGTCGGGGACGTCGTTCCCGGGGTCGCCGTCGTTGCCGTACAGGTTGCGGATGTAGGCGGTGGCGTCCCAGCGCAGCCCGTCCAGCCGGAACTCCTCCAGCCACGTCCGCGCGTTGTCGGCCAGGAAGCGCCGCACCTCCTCGCGCCCGTAGTCCGGGCGGGTGTCGCCCCACGGCGTCTGCGAGCGGCGGTCCTGGTAGAAGTAGATCCCGCCCTTGCCGTCCTGTCCCCACCCGTCGAAGCGCCACAGGTCCAGGTCGCTGGGACCCAGGTGGTTGTAGACCACGTCGAAGATCACCGCGATCCCCCGCGCGTGCGCCTGGCGCACCAGATCCTTGAGCGCGCCGGGGCCCCCGTAGGCGCTCTCGATGGCGAAGATGTTCGCCGGGTTGTACCCCCACGAGAAGTCGGCAGCGAACTCCATGGAGGGCATCAGCTCGATGGCGTTGATCCCCAGGTCGCGCAGGTAGTCGAGCCGGGCGGCCACGCTCGCGAAGCTCCCGGCTCCTCCGCCCGGCGCGTCGTTGAAGGTCCCCACGTGCAGCTCGTAGATCACCAGCTCGTTCCAGGGCGGCATCCGGTACCCGGAGGAGTCGCCCCAGTCGAAGGAGGGGTCCACCACCACCGAGTTCCCCACCGAGCTGGTGACGTCGCGCGCGTACGGGTCGTTCTTCCAGAGCACCTCCCCGCCGGGGGTGCGGATCACGAAGCGGTACTCGTCCCCCGGCTTCGCCCCCGCCAGGTCGGCCGACCAGTACCCGTTCCCCTCCCCGGCGAGCGGGCCCGCGTCGGCTCTCCACCCGTTGAAGCTGCCGGCAACGGACACCGCGGCGGCGTTCGGCGCCCACACCCGGAAGGCGACGCCCCCCGCGTGCGGCACCGCGCCCATCCCCCCGTGCGCGGACGGGCGCGGCGGAGTCCCGGTCCCCGGCGCGGCGGCCGCCGGGGAGCGCACGATCACGGGCACGGCGATGGCGGCCGGAGCAGCCGGCGCGGCCGGCGCGGGCGTGGGCTCGGCGCTCCCGGAAGCGATGACGTCCGGCAGGGCGAAGAAGAGCGGGGTGTCGAAGGGGTCGAGTCCGATGGGGGGCATGGGACCTCCTTGGGAAGAACCGGAGGAGCGGGGACCGCGGACCGCGCCGGCGGGAGGGGTGCGGCGTGTACGACAGGGAAACGGATTTCCGCAAGATGCACACCCCCGGCGCTCGCGGCGAAACGTGAAGCATCCGGCGGAAAAGGGCCCGCTTCCGGGGATGCCGCGCCGCCTCACCTGGGACGTCGGTGTCCCGGTCCGCGGCCTTTCCGCCACACCCGTGCGCGACCCGGCATGTGAAATGCGTTCACGCATCCCTTTGAAGGGGAACGTTCTGCACAACTCCTACAGGAAGGCGTCCAGATGAACCGTGAGACTGGCAGGAGGCTGCTCCGTACGGGGCTGCTGGGGCTGGGACTCTCCGCGATGCTGGCTGCTTCACCGGTGGCT
>JAFAYN010000060.1 GCA_019240375.1 Gemmatimonadota bacterium | reverse complement strand
GCCAGCGTGACGCTGCGCGTGCAGGACCCCTTCGACACCATGCGCTTCCGGGTGGAGGCGTCGGACGACAACGTCGCGCAGCTCACCGAGCGCCACATGGACATGCGCGCCGTGTTCCTGACCTTCCAGTACAACTTCGGGCAGGCGCCCCGGATCCGGCAGCGCCCGCAGCAGCCCGTGGACCAGCCCGGGCCGGGCTTCCCGCAGTAGGCCGACCGGCCGGCCGCGGCACCAGGGGGCACTCTCTGCGGAGGGTGCCCCTTCGCGTTTCCGCAATCCTGACGCCGCGAGGGGCCGAATGTCAGCGAATCGTGGGGACGATTGACCGGTAAACTCTTGTGTGGCAATATAAGCCCGCCGACGGGCGGAATTCCGCTCCGCCGTCGCGGGTTCACCCTCGCAGGAACACCCCTCACTCGCCTACGATGAAACGATCGGCTTCCCTTCTGGCGGCGCTGGCGCTGGCCGCATGCGCCCACAACGCGCCCCCTCCCGCGGCCGCGCCTGTGCCGGGACGCGGCCCGGCCCGCGCGGGTGCGCCCGGAGCCCCCGCGTCCGGATCCCCCATGGCGGGGGCCTCCGCGGCCGGCGACACCACCGGCGGCGGGCGCGGCGGCGGTGAAGCCCGCCCCCGCCCCTACGCCAGCGTGATCACGCCGCGGGCGCAGACGCGCCGCGGGATGTTCGCGGTGCACCGCGTCGGCGAGCGCCTGTACTTCGAGATCCCCGGCCGCGAGCTGGGCAAGGACATGCTGGTGGTGGGGCGCTACGCCCGCGCCGCCGCCGCCAACCCCAACCTCCCCGACGGGCAGTTCGGCGAGTACGGCGGCGACCAGTTCCAGGAGCGGACGCTGCGCTGGGAGCGGAGCGGGAACCGGGTGATCCTGCGCTCCCCCTCGTTCTCCATCACCGCCGACACCTCGCTTTCGGTGTACCGCGCGGTGCAGGCCGCCAACTACGCCCCGATCGTCGCCGTGCTCAACGTCGAGGCGTTCGGCCCCGACAGCGCGGCGGTGGTGGACGTGACGCGCCTGTTCACCACCAGCGTGCCGGAGCTGGCGGCGATCCGCGGCACCATCGACCCGCAGCGGTCGTACGTGGAGCGCGCCATCGCCTTCCCCGACAACGTGGAGATCGAGGCGACGCAGACCGGGACGCCGGCTGCCACCGGCGCCGCCGCGGCCGCGCGCCCCGGCGGGGGGAACACCCCCGCGCAGAGCGTGCTGGCGCACTGGAGCCTGGTGCGCCTCCCCGAGCAGCCGATGCAGCCGCGCCGCTTCGACGAGCGGGTCGGCTTCTTCACGGTGCGGCAGGTCAACTTCGGCGAGGAGCAGCGCGCCGCGTCGCGGCAGTTCATCAGCCGCTACCGGCTGGAGTGCTCGGAGCGCCGTGTCGGCGACCTGTGCTACCCCAAGAAGCCGATCGTCTACTACGTGGACCCGGCCACCCCCGACCAGTGGAAGCCGTGGATCCGCAAGGCGATCACCGACTGGCAGCCCGCCTTCGAGGCCGCCGGCTTCAAGGAGGGGATCGTCGCCATGGACCCGCCGGCCAACGACCCCGACTGGTCGCCCGAGGACGTTCGCCACACGGTGATCCGCTGGCTCCCCTCCACCACGGAGAACGCCGTCGGCCCGCACGTGAGCGACCCCCGCACGGGTGAGATCCTGAACGGCTCGGCGCGCATCTTCCAGAACGTGCTGAACCTGCAGCAGAGCTGGTACTTCACGCAGGCGGCGCAGGTCGACCCGCGGGCCCGCATGATCCCGATGCCGGATTCGCTGATGGGGCGGCTGCTGGAGTTCGTGGTGGCGCACGAGATCGGGCACACCATCGGCCTGCGGCACGACCAGATCGGCAGCTCCACCTACCCGGCCGACAGCGTGCGCAGCGCCACCTGGGTGCACCGCATGGGGCACAGCCCCAGCATCATGGACTACTCGCGCTTCAACTACGTGGCGCAGCCCGAGGACCGGATCCCGCTGGAGGACATCATCCCCCGGATCGGGCCGTACGACAAGTTCGCGATCATGTGGGGGTACAAGCCGATCCCGGGCACCACGACGCCGGCCCAGGAGCGCCCCACGCTCGACCAGTGGGCGCGGATGCAGGACACCATCCCCTGGCTGCGCTTCTCGGAAAGCAACGAGTTCGGGGCCTACGGCACGCTCAACGAGGCGGTGGGCGACGCCGACCCGGTGAAGTCCACCGGGCTGGGCTTCCGCAACATCCAGCGGGTGGTGGGCTACATCTCCGGCGCGACCATCCACCCCGGCGAGGACAACGCCGACCTGCGCGAGCTGTACGACCGCACGGTGGGGCAGTGGGGGACCGAGGCAAACCACGTCGCCACCATGGTCGGCGGCGGGACGGTGCAGTACAAGTCGGGGAGCCAGCCGGGGCCGGTGTACGTCGCCCTTCCCCGCGCGCGGCAGGCCGAGGCGGTCCGCTTCATCAACGAGAGCGTATTCCGGACGCCGACGTACCTGATCCGCCCGGAGATCGCCAGCCGGATCGAGGCGGGGGGGATGATCGGCCGCATCAACGGCGCGCAGAGCCGGGTGCTGAACACCCTGTTCGACGATGGCCGGATGAACCGGCTCCTGGAGCAGGAGGCGCTGAGCCCGTCGACCGCCTACCCGCTGGCGCAGATGCTGGACGACGTGCGCCGCGGCGTGTGGGCGGAGCTGTACACCGGCAGCCCGACCGCCGACGCGTACCGCCGCGAGCTGCAGATGGACTTCCTGTCGGTGATCGACCGGAAGCTCAACCCGCCGGCCCCCACGCCGGGGGCGCAGACCGGCTTCCAGTTCGGTGGACGCCAGCAGCCGCTCTCGGACGACGCCAAGTCGGAGCTGCGCGGCGAGCTGACCACGCTGCGCGCCGAGATCCAGCGGGCGCTCCCACGCACCACGGACCGGGCGACGCAGCTGCACCTGCAGGGCGCGGTGCACCGCATCGACGACATCCTCGACCCCAACCGGTAGCCCCGGGGCGGAGAGGGTGGAGGTGAAGGAGGGGGCCGGGCGCGCGTCGCGTCCGGCCCCCTCCGTTTTTGCCCCCGGCGTGGTTCAGAACGCCGCGAGCCCGGTGACGCTGGGCGCCAGCACACCGGCCAGGTTGGCGCTCCCCTGGGCCGTCAGCGATCCGTCGCCCTGCACCTGGAACACGTGGATGCCGCGGTCGCCCGCCGTCAGGGCGTACAGGTAGCCGTCGGCGTACGCCATGTCCAGCGGCTGCGTCATCGCGCCCGTCACCCCCGTCATCCCATCCGCGGTGAGACGCGTCAGCGCGCCGCTGGCGCCGATCGAGAACCCGGTGATGGAGCCGCTGCCGGTGTTGGTGGTGTAGGCGAACCGCCCGTCCGGGGTGATCTGGATCCAGCACGCCGCCGTTTCGGTGGTGGGTACCGAGCCGCTGATGACCGTCGCGCTGCTGCCGCTGAAGGCGAGCGAGCCGGCCGAGCTCCCGTCCGGAACCGCCGCGCGGTTGGGGCCGACGTTCCCGATGGAAAGGATGTACCGGCCGCTCGGGTCGAAGTCGGCCCCGAAGGGCGTGGGCCCGGGCGAGCTGACGACCGTCGGCCCGGAGGTGGGGACCCCGTCCGTGCCCAGCGTGTAGAGCACCAGCCGGTTGGTCGGCTTTTCGGTGACCACCACGGTCTGCCGGTTGGGGCTGATGCGGATGGAGCCGGGGCCCGGCGTGGCCGCTCCGCTCAGCGCCCGGGAAGACCCCGCCAGGGGCGTGAGCGTTCCGTCCGTCCCCACGCGGAACCCGCTGATGTTGCCGCCGCCCATCGCGTTCACCACGTACAGCAGGTCGCCGCGCATCG
Source organism: Gemmatimonadota bacterium (assembly GCA_019240375.1). GTDB lineage: Bacteria > Gemmatimonadota > Gemmatimonadetes > Longimicrobiales > Longimicrobiaceae > JAFAYN01. The sequence continues at coordinate 9,210 of JAFAYN010000060.1, read as the reverse complement.
CCAGGCTCACCGGGAACTGCCCTCCGGAGCTCACGGTGCTCACCCGGGTCAGCGACCCGGAGCCGCTCACCCGGAACGAGGTGACGTCGTTGCTCCCCGCGTCGACCGCGAACAGCATGCGGTTGTCGTCGCTCAGGATCAGGGCGTCCTGCGACTCCAGGGGGTCGGTGGTGAACATCGGGTGCGGGCCGCTCCCCCGGCCGCTCGTGGCCACCGAGTCCATCCGCGTCAGCTTCCCGTCCCCGTCCCTCGAAAACACGATCACGTAGTTCGCGCTCGCCGCGTTGTTCATCGTGAACACCGCTCCGCGGTCCGAGCCCTCGTCGTCGGAGCCGAACAGGCCGTCGCACGCCGCGAGCGGCAGTACGGCGAGCAGGAGAATCCACCACGACTTCATGACACACCTCCATTCTGGGGGACGGCGCCGACGTAACCTGTGCGGTGCCACGTCACGGGCGGTCCGCTCTCGACGGGACACCCCTGACCGAGTCCGGTGTGCGGGTGCACGATCCAGGCCACTGTTGCACAACTACTTACAACAAATTTTCGCTGTGGAGGGAGCTGTTGTGCTCCGGCGCAACAGTCGGCCGGCCCGGGCGCGACTGTATCCACCCGGGCGGACAGGCACTGGAACCTTACTTGCGGCCCGTCCCGGGCACGTGGCGGTCTCGCCGCGACCCACAGCACAGGAGCGCCGATGCCCATTCTCCGCCGCGACGAGATCACCGACGCCCTCCGCCAGCGCATCCTCAGCCGCCTGCACCTGGGGCTGCTCACCCACGGAGACCGGCTCCCGAGCGTGCGCGACCTGGCTGAGGAGTTCAGCGCCAACGCACGCGTCATCCTCGCCGCGTACGCGGCCCTGGAGGAGGAGGGGATCGTGGAGGTCAGGGACCGGTCCGGGATCTACGTCCCGCCCCCGGCTTCGCTCGGGCCCGGCGCTCCCGCGCAGCAGACGGACTGGCTCATCGAGTGCCTGGTCGAGGGGCTGGAGCACGACATCCCGGGGCCGGAGCTCGCCGCGTACGTACAGCGGGCGATGGGCTCGGTCCGCCTCCGCGCGGTGGTGGTGGACGGCACGCAGGACCAGCTCTGGTCGATCGTCGACGAGTTGAGCCGGGACTACGGCCTGGAGGCACGGGGGGTGGACGTGGACGAGCTGCGGCCCGGAGCCGCGGACGCGAAGGAGCTGTCCGGGACCGACCTGGTGGTGACCACCGCGTTCCATGCCCGGGAGGCGCAGCAGGTCGGCGCCCGGCTCGGCGCGCCGGTGTATCGGGTCACCATGTGCACGGACCTGTTCGCCGAGGTGGCGCGCCTGCTGGAGCGGGAGCCGGTCTACTTCGTCGTCGCCGACCCACGCTTCGCCGCCCGGCTGCGCCGGATCTTCGAGTCGAGCCCGGGGGCTGCGCGGCTGGAGGTGCGGGTGCACGGCCGCGACGACCTGGACTCCATCCCCCCCAGGGCTCCGCTCTACCTCACCCGGCTGGCCCGGAAGCGCCTGGCGGGATCGCCCCTGCTGGAGCGTGGTCTCCCCGAGGCCCGGGTGTTCACCCCCGACTGCGCGCGGGAGCTGATGACCTTCGTGGTCCGCGCGAACCTCGCCGCCCTCGCCGCGAAGTAGCGGGCAGGCTTCCCCCGGTCCCTATCTTGTATCCACCGGCCCGTCCGCGCACCCGGCGCGGCGACGGCCCACCCCGAAGCGACCCTGCGGCAGCGAGGAAGAGATGACCCCATCACGGATGAAGGCGGTGCAGATCCACGCCTACGGCGGCCCGGAGGAGCTGCGCCACGAGGAGGTTCCCCGTCCCGAGCCGGGGGAGGGCGAGGTGCTGGTCCGGGTGCACGCGGCCAGCGTCAACCCGGTGGACTCCAAGAGCCGCGCGGGGGGCGCCGTGGTGATGCGCCCCGGAGGCCAGCGCCTCCCCCTCCCGATCATCCTGGGGTGGGACGTGTCGGGGACGGTGGAGTCGGCGGGCGCGGGCGCCGACTTCGCCCCCGGCGACGAGGTGTACGGGATGATCCGCTTCCCCGAGATCGGCGCGGCGTACGCGGAGTACGCCACCGCCCCGGCCGCGCACCTGGCCCGCAAGCCGGCCTCCCTGTCGCACGAGGAGGCGGCGGCGCTCCCGCTGGTGGCGCTCACCGCCTGGCAGGCGCTCTTCGACACCGCCGGGCTGTCCGCAGGGCAGCGGGTGCTGATCCACGCGGCGGCGGGCGGGGTGGGGCACGTGGCGGTGCAGCTCGCGCGCTGGAAGGGGGCGGAGGTGATCGGGACCGCCTCGGCGCGCAACGAGGGTTTCCTGCGGGAGCTGGGGGTGGACCGGTTCGTGGACTACAACGCCGGTCCGCTGGAGGAGGCGGTGGGTGGCGACGTGGACGTGGTGCTGGACCCGATCGGCGGGGAAACGCAGGAGCGCTCGCTGCGCCTGCTCCGCCGGGGCGGGATCCTGGTCTCCATCGTGGGCGCCCCCCCGGCCGATCGGGCCGCGGAGCTGGGGGTGCGGGGTGAGCGGATCCTGGTGCGTCCCCACCGGGAGCAGCTGGTGGAGATCGCCCGGCTCGTGGAGGAGGGGAAGCTGCGTCCGACGCTCGACTCGGTCTTCCCGCTCGCGGAGGCGCGGGCCGCGCACGAGCGGATCGACAGCCACCGGGCGCGCGGGAAGATCGTGCTGCGCGTGCCGGGATGAGCGATCTGCGACCCCTCCAGGCACACGGCGCCGCCATCTGTCCGCCCGACCTGTCGTCGCGCCCGCTCCGCCTGACGGTGGAGCGGGTGATGGAGCTGCCGCCCGGGGAGCTCTTCCTGGCCTGGACCGAGCGGTTCGACCGCTGGTTCGCGGCGCCAGGGTCGGTGCTGATGCGGCCGGAGGTGGACGCGCCGTTCTTCTTCGAGGTGGTCCACCAGCCGGAGCCGGACGGTCCGGCGCAGCGCCATCCCCACTACGGGCGGTTCCTCCGGCTGGAGCGCAACCAGCTCGTGGAGCTGACCTGGGTCACGCGGGGGACGAAGGGAGCGGAAACGGTGGTCACGGTGGAGCTGGCGCCGCACGGGAGCGGGACGCGCCTGCGGCTCACGCACGCGGGGTTCCCGGACGAGGAGTCGCGCGACGGGCACGGGCAGGCGTGGCCGATGGTGCTGGAGCAGCAGGAGCGGAAATTGAAAGCCATCGACGTTTGACGAATTGAGGAAATTCCGATGCAGGAACCCACAGCCGAAGAAGAGGACGAGATCGCGAGTGCCTGGGCCTACGAGGCGTGGCTTTGGGAGAGTCCAGCGCTACGCGTCTCTATGGAGCGGGCACTCCGGGAGGCCGAAGCCGGGATGTTCGAAGATCTCGGATCCTTCGAGAAGTTCGCGGACGAGCACGATCGAGCAGTGCCAGAACGCATCAATCAAGGACCGATGAACGAGATTGTCTTCGAGGTCATGGACGCACCGGAAGGCGGTTATACCGCCCGGGCGCTCGGGGCTTCCATATACACTGAGGCGGACACTCTGCCCGATCTGCGCGAGTCCCTGCGGGACGCGGTGCGCTGCCACTTCGAGGACGGTCACGGGCCAGCCGTCATCCGGCTCCATCACGTCCGCGAAGAAGTGATCACTTCGTAAAACCCCCGGCTACCTCCTGACTTGGAAGAGCACGAGCTGTTCTTCCAGAAAGCGATCGAGTTCATCCAGCCGGCCACTCCCACTTCGTGGGAGCCGTGACCCCGTGCGGCCCGTGGGAAGAGAAGTTCCTTGCCGGGAATAGATCCCGACATATTTTCCACTAATGGAGGGAATTCCCAAGATAATCCAGGAGATCCGAATGGCCCAGGTGATCGGAAGGACGGAGGACGGCGACAGCGGGGAAGCGTACGCGATGACGCTCGCCGCCATCGCCTACTGCAGCGACATCCCGACCGCTCTCCAGCAGAACGCCCCCATGTGGAAGCCTGCGTGGATTCCGGACCAGGAGGTCAACGGCAACTTCGCCTACGTCGCCTACAGCGGCCAGCAGTACGTCGTCGCGATCCGCGGCTCGGTCCTGAGCTTTTCGTGGGAGTCGTTCCAGGACTGGTTCGAGCAGGATTTCAACGTCCTGTACCAGTCGCCGTGGACGTACACGGACGACGCCAACGGCGCCCAGACCTCCCGGGGCGCGGCCGATGGACTGTCGGACCTGACCAGCCTGGTCAGCACGGTGGGGGGCAAGCAGGTGCGGCTGCTCGACTTCCTGATGGACAACGCGGTGGCGAACGAGATCCCGATCGCCGTGACCGGGCACAGCCTGGGCGGCGGCCTCGCCACGGTCTTCGCGCCCTGGCTCCAGTACCAGATCACCACGGCCGGGAAGACGGTGCCCGGGCTCGTGGTGATGACCTTCGCTGCGCCGGCGGTGGGCAACCAGGCCTTCGCCCAGGCGTACGACGCCATGTTCGGGGCGAACGCCTGGCGGTTCTACAACGAGCTGGACATCGTCCCCATGGCGTCGGCCTCCATCACCGACATGGCGAACCTGTATCCCGCTCCGCTGCAGGCGAGCCAGATCACCGCCACGTACGACATCGACGGCTACTCCGTCACCGCCTCGCTGTGGGACGCCATCTACGCTCTCGCGGCGACGGTGGACGCCTCGGAGCTGTACTACTCGTCCTGGTACACACAGACCAACGCCGCCGTCGGGAGCGTCCCGCTGAACCAGTCCGGGGAGCTTTCCCTGGTCACCAGCGACGACCCGCTGGTCGAGTGGCTGGAGCAGGCCGGGGGGCAGCACAGCGTGGCCATGTACCTGCAGCAGCTCGGTGCTCCGGTCTTCACCTGCCCCTCGTCGCTCGCGGAGCCGTCCACCACCCCGGCGATCATCCAGGAAGCGGCCGCCGCACCCGAAGTGCCCTGACCGGGGGAGCCGACAGGAAATCGAGAGCCGCGATCCTCCCGGAGGGTCGCGGCTCTCGCCGTTTCCGGTGCGCTGGAACCGATCCTGCCATGAGCGGCGGGCATGAGCCTTCGCATCCAGCCGCCGCCGATGACCCTGCTCGACACCGCCCGCTCCCGCGTGGAGGCGTGGTTCGCCGGGCGCGGGTGGCGCCCCTTCGGCTTCCAGCGCGAGGTGTGGGACGCCTACCGGGCGGGCGAGAGCGGGCTGATCCACGCCGCCACGGGGACGGGGAAGACGCTGGCCGCCTGGATGGGTCCGCTGATGGAAGGGCTCGCCGAGCAGGAAGCGGCCGCCGCGGCACGGCCGGCCGCGCCTCCCCCGAAGGCATCCGCCCGCCGCAAGCGCTCCGACTCGCCGCCGCTGCGCGTGCTCTGGATCACCCCGCTGCGCGCCCTGGCCGGGGACACGCTGGAAGCGCTCTCCGCCCCGCTGGCCGACCTTGGGCTCGGCTGGACGCTGGAAACGCGTACCGGCGACACCTCCGACGCCGTCCGCGCCCGGCAGCGCTCCCGCCTCCCCACCGCGCTGGTCACCACCCCCGAGAGCCTGGCCCTCCTCCTGTCCCGCGACGACGCCAGCGCGCTCTTTTCCGACCTGCGCGCGGTGGTGGTGGACGAGTGGCACGAGCTGATGGGGAGCAAGCGCGGGGTGCAGACCGAGCTGGGGCTGGCCCGGCTGCGCGCCTGGTGCCCGGAGCTGCGCACCTGGGGGCTTTCCGCCACCATCGGTAACCTGTTCGAGGCGCGCGACGCGCTGCTGGGGACGGAGCCGCCGCCGTCGCGGATCGTGCGCGGGGTGGAGCCCAAGCGGGTGGTGGTGGACGCGCTGATCCCGCCGGTGATCGAGCGCTTTCCCTGGGCCGGGCACCTGGGGACGCAGATGCTCCCGCAGGTGGTCGGCGCGGTGGAGGAGGGGGAGAGCGCCATCGTCTTCACCAACACCCGCTCGCAGACCGAGATCTGGTACCAGGCGCTGCTGGCCGCGCGCCCGGAGTGGGCCGGGATCATCGCCCTGCACCACGGCTCGCTGGACCGCAAGACGCGCGACTGGGTGGAGGAGGGGCTGCGCACCGGCCTGCTGCGCTGCGTGGTGGCCACCTCCAGCCTGGACCTGGGGGTGGACTTCTCCCCGGTGGACCGGGTGCTCCAGATCGGGAGCCCCAAGGGCGTCGCGCGGCTGCTGCAGCGCGCGGGGCGGAGCGGGCACCGGCCGGGGGCGACGAGCCGCGTCACCTGCGTCCCCACCCAGGTGCTGGAATTGATCGAGGTGGCCGCGGCGCGCGACGGGATCGAGGCGGGGGCGGTGGAGTCGCGCCTCCCGGTGGAGCGCCCGCTGGACGTGCTGGTGCAGCACGTGGTCACGGTGGCGCTGGGAGGAGGCTTCCGCCCGGCCGAGCTGCTGGCCGAGGTGCGCACCACCCGCGCCTACGCCGAGCTGCGCGACGACGAGTGGCGGTGGGTGCTGGACTTCGTCACCCGCGGCGGCGAGGCGCTGCAGGCGTACCCCGAGTACTCGCGGGTCGTCGAGCGCGACGGGGTGTACGTGGTGGAGGACCGGCAGGTGGCGCGGCGGCACCGGATGGCGGTGGGGACCATCGTCGCCGACGCGCACATCACCGTGCAGTACCTGCGCGGGCCGCGGCTGGGGAGCGTGGAGGAGTCGTTCATCGCCCGGCTCAAGCCCGGCGACCGCTTCATCTTCTCGGGGAAGCCGCTGGAGTTCGTGCGGGTGCGCGACATGAAGGCGTGGGTGCGCCGGGCGCCCTCCGGCAAGGGCGCGATCCCCCGGTGGATGGGGAGTCGCCTCCCCCTCTCCGGCGAGCTGGCCGCGGCGCTGCGCCGGCGGCTGGAGGAGGCGAGCCGCGGCGTGTTCCGCGGGGCGGAGATGGAGGCGGTGCGTCCCGTCCTGGAGATCCAGGCGCGCTGGTCGCGCATCCCCGCGGCGGACGAGCTGCTGGTGGAGCGGGTGAAGACGCGCGAGGGACACCACCTCTTCTTCTTCCCCTTCGAGGGGCGGCTGGTGCACGAGGGGCTGGCGGCGCTCTTCGCCTACCGCATCGCCCGGCTGGGGCCGATCTCCTTCACCCTGGCGGCCAACGACTACGGCTTCGAGCTGCTCTCGCCCGACCCCGCCCCGCTGGACGCGGCCTTGGAGGCCGGGCTGCTGAGCCCGCGGGGGCTGCTGGAGGACGTTCCCGCCTCGCTCAACGCCACCGAGATGGCGCGGCGGCAGTTCCGGGAGATCGCCCGCGTGTCGGGGCTGATCTTTCCCGGGTATCCGCACGCCGGGAAGACGGCGCGGCAGCTCCAGGCGTCCAGCGGCCTTTTCTTCGACGTGTTCCAGCGCTACGACCCCGGCAACCTGCTGGTCTCGCAGGCGCACCGCGAGGTGCTGGAGCGGCAGCTGGAAAGCAGCCGGCTGGGGCGCACGCTGGAGCGATTGGCCGCCTCGCGCGTGGTGGTTACCGCGCCGAAGCGCACCCCGCCGCTGGCATTTCCGCTCCTGGTGGACCGGGCGCGGGAGAGCGTCAGCTCCGAGTCGCTGGCCGACCGGGTGCGGCGCATGCAGGTGGCGCTGGAAAAGGAAGCAGGGTGAACGACCAGACCCGAACGTCACAGGGAGAATCACGATGAACACACGCCCACTCGGCGCCACCGGCCCCCGCGTTTCCGCGATCGGCCTGGGGTGCATGGGAATGTCCGGGATGTACGGACCGGCCGACGAGGCCGAGAGCATCGCCACCATCCACGCCGCGCTGGACGCGGGCGTCACCCTGCTGGACACGGGCGACTTCTACGGGATGGGGCACAACGAGATGCTGATCGGCCGGGCGCTGGAGGGGCGCTCCCGCGACGAGGTGGTGATCAGCGTCAAGTTCGGGGCGCAGCGCGGGCCGGACGGCGCCTGGCTGGGGTACGACGCCCGCCCCCAGGCGGTGAAGACGGCGCTGGCCTACACGCTCCAGCGGCTCCGCACGGACTACGTGGACGTGTACCGCCCCGCGCGCCTGGACCCGGCGGTACCGGTCGAGGACACCGTGGGCGCCATCGCGGAATTGATCCAGGCGGGGTACGTCCGCCACGTGGGGCTCTCGGAGGTGGGGGCGGAGACGATCCGCCGCGCCCACGCGGTACACCCCGTGGCCGACCTGCAGATCGAGTACTCGCTGATGTCGCGGGGGATCGAGGACGAGATCCTTCCCGTCTGCCGCGAGCTGGGAATCGGGATCACCGCGTACGGCGTCCTTTCGCGCGGGCTGCTGGGCGGGCACTGGTCGCCCGGGAGCGGCGCGACGCCCGGCGACTTCCGCGCGCACTCCCCGCGCTTCCAGGGCGCGAACCTGGAGCGCAACCTGGCGCTGGTGGAAGCGCTCCGCGCCGTGGCGGAGGAGCGCGGCGCCACGGTGGCGCAGGTCGCCGTCGCCTGGGTGCTGGCGCAGGGGGAGGAGATCGTCCCGCTGGTGGGGGCGCGGCGGCGCGACCGGCTGGCCGAGGCGCTGGGCGCGCTGGAGCTGTCGCTGTCGGCCGACGACCTTGCGCGCATCGAGGCGGCGGTGCCGCGCGGCGCGGCGGCGGGGGAGCGCTACGCTCCCGCCCAGATGGCGATGCTGGACAGCGAGCGCCGGTCTGGCGGCGCGGCGTGACCGGGTGCGCGCGTGGACGGTGAGGTCGTCGTGCGGGGGGAGCGGCTGCGGCTCCTCCCCGAACGGACCGTGTTCTGGGAGCGCGCGGCGACGCTGCTGGTGGCGGACCCGCACTGGGGGAAGGCGGCGGCGTTCCGCGCCGGGGGGATCCCGGTGCCGGGCGGGACCACGGCCGAGGGACTGGCGCGGCTGGACACGGCGCTGGAGCGGACCGGGGCGCGGCGCGTGGTGTACCTGGGCGACTTCCTGCACGCGCGCAGCGGGCGCGCCCCCGCCACCCTGGACGCGCTGGCGGAGTGGGGGCGCCACCGCGCGGGCGTGGAGCAGCTGCTGGTGCGCGGCAACCACGACCGCCACGCGGGCGATCCCCCGCCGGAGCTGGGGGTGGCGTGCGTGGACCCGCCGCTGGCGGAGGCCCCCTTCGTCTTCGAGCACCACCCCGGCGCGTCGGAGGCGGGGTACGTGCTGGCCGGGCACCTGCACCCCGCGGTGCGGCTGGTGGGGCGCGGGCGGCAGCGGGAGCGGCTGCCGTGCTTCTTCTTCGGGGCGCGGGGGGCGATCCTCCCCGCCTTCGGCGACTTCACCGGGGCGGCGGAGGTGGCGCCAGGACCGGGCCACCGGATCTGAGTGGTGGCGTACGGA
>JAFAYN010000629.1 GCA_019240375.1 Gemmatimonadota bacterium | reverse complement strand
AGGGGGAGGAAGACCTCGAAGAGCCAGATGTCGAAGGCGTAGGAGGCCAGCGACGGCATCTCGTCGGCGGGGCGGATGTCGTACGCCTCGCGGACGCGCAGGAGGGTGGCGGCCAGGTGACGGTGCTCGACGCGGACGCCCTTGGGGAGACCCGTGGAGCCCGACGTGTAGATCACGTACGCCAGGTGCTCCGGACCGACGCCGCTCCGCGGCGCCAGCGGGCTCTCGGCCGCGATCCGCTCCCGCTCCTTGTCCAGCCACACGACCTGCGCGTCACTCACCGGGAGCCGCGTGGTCAGCCCGGGGCCCGCGAGCAGGAGCGACGCCCCGCTGTCGCGCAGCGCGAAGGCGACGCGCTCGGCCGGGTAGGCGGGGTCGAGCGGGACGTAGGCGCCGCCCGCGCGCAGGACCGCCAGCACCGCCGTCACCAGCTCGGTCCCGCGCTCCAGGCAGAGCGCCACCCGCGCCTCCGGCCCGACGCCGCGCCGCCGCAGGTGGTTCGCCAGGCGGTTGGCCCGCGCGTCCAGCTCCGCGTACGAGACCCGCTCGGCGCCGTGCACCAGCGCCAGGGCTTCCGGGGTGCGGCGCGCCTGCTCGCCGATCAGGTCGTGGACGCACACCTCCTGCGCGGCCATGGCGTGCGCGTTCCACTCACCCACCACCCGGCGCCGCTCCGCCTCGCCCAGCACGGAGATGGCGGAGAGGGGCTGCTCCGGGTCGGAGGCCAGCGCCACGAGCACCTGCTCCAGGTGGGCGAGGAGCCGGTCGACGGTGGCGGCGTCGAAGCGGGCGCGCTGGTACTCGGCGATCACGCTCAGCTCCTCTCCCATCGCCACCCCGAACATCATCGGGAGGTCGCCCTGCTCCCGGCCGCCGCGCCGCACCACCCGCAGCGCCTGCTCGCCGCTCCCCATCCGCTCGCCGACGGGGTAGTTGTTGAAGACCAGGATGCTCTCGAAGAGCGCCTGTCCGGCGGGCTGCCCGCTCCAGCGCTGCACCTGCGGGAGCGGCGCGTAACCGTGCTCCCGCACCCCCAGGTTGCGGTCCTGCAGCTCGTGGAGCCACGCCGCCACCGGCGCGTCCGGGGCGACCCGCACCCGCACCTGGAGGGTGTTGATGAACAGGCCGACGATCTCCTCCGCCCCCTCCAGCTCCTCCGGGCGCCCGGAAAGGGTGGTGCCGAACACCACGTCCTCCTCGCCGCCGTAGCGCGACAGGAGGAGCGACCAGGCGCCCTGCACCAGCGTGTTCACCGTCACGCCCATGCGGCGGGCCCCCTCGCGGAGCCGCCCCGTGCGCTCCGCGTCCACCACCAGGTGCGCGTGCCCCTGCCCCTCGCTCCGTGACTGGGCCTCGGGGGCGCCCCGGTCCACCCCGAACGGGGTGGGCGTGGCGACGCCGCCCAGGTGCTCGCGCCAGAAGCGCTCGGCCGCGTCGCCGTCCTGCCGCCGCAGCCAGGCGACGTAGTCGCGGTACGGCCGCGTCGGGGCGAGGGCGGCACCCTGCTCCTGGTACAGCGTGGACAGGTCGCGGAAGAGGAGCGGGATGCTCCACCCGTCCAGGATCATCTGGTGGTGCGTCCACACCATGCGGTGGACGTCGGCCGCGGTGCGGAAGAGCGCCACCCGCATCAGCGGGGGGGCCTGCAGGTCGAAGCCGCGGGCGCGGTCCTCCGCCAGGTACGCTTCCCAGCGCGCGTGCCGCTCCGGCTCCGGCAGCTCCCGCCAGTCCTCCTTCGCCAGGGGGAGTACGGCGCGCCGGCGGACCCCCTGCACCGGGGCATCCAGCCCGTCCAGGACCGGCCCGGCGCGGAGCGCGGGGTGACGGTCGACCACCCCCTGCCACGCCCGCTCCAGCGCGGCCACGTCCAGCTCGCCGACGAGGTCGAAGCTGAGCTGCGCGACGTACGCCCCACCCTGGGGCGAGTACAGGGTGTGGAAAAGCATCCCCTCCTGGAGCGGGGTGAGCGGGTACACGTCCTCCGGGTCCCCGACCACGGAAGCGACCGCGTCCATCTGCGCCTGGTCGAGCGCGGCCAGGGGGAAGTCGGACGGGGTGTACCCGCCCGCGCCCGGCGCCGTGCAGTGGGCGATCAGCGCGCGCAGCTCGGCGAGGAAGCGCTCCGCCAGCTGCTCCACCGTCGCCCGGTCGTGGACCGCCTCGCTGTAGTCCCAGCTCATCCGCAGGCTCCCGCCCATCACGCCGCCGCTGACCTCCAGCAGGTGCGTGCGCGGCTCGTCCGGGGAGCTGTTCCGCCCCGCCGGCTCCGGGGCCAGGGCGAACACCCCCGTGCCGGGGAGCGCCTGGTCGAACTGCCCCAGGTACTCGAAGCGGATCTCCGCCCGGGGGAACTCCGCCAGCCGGGCGCGCGCGTCGCCGTCCGCCAGCCAGCGGAGCGCGCCGTGGCCGATCCCACGGTTGGGGAGGGCCCGGAGCTGCTCTTTGACCGCCTTGAGCGCGTCGCCCTCGCCGGGGAGGCCTCGCACGTCCAGGAGGACGGGGACCAGGGTGGTGAACCAGCCGACGGTGCGGGACAGGTCCACGTCCGGGAACAGCTCCTCGCGCCCGTGCCCCTCCATCTCCACCAGGAGGCGGGCGTCTCCCGTCCACGCCGCGGTCGCGCGGACCAGCGCGGTGAGCAGGACGTCGTTGATCTGCGTGCGGTACGCCCGCGGCACCTCGTGCAGGAGCGCCTCCGTCTCCGCGGGGGTGAGCGAGAGCGCGACGCCGCGAGTGGTGGCGACCGTGGCGGCGCGCCGCCTCTCCGCGTGGTCGACCGGGAGCGGGGCGACGCTCCGCCGCGCTTCCGCCGTCCAGAACCCCAGCTCCGCGTCGAAGCCGCCGGCGCGGGTGTGCTCCGCCAGCCGCTCGGCCCACCGCCGGTACGAGGTGGTCTTTTCCGGGAGCCGCACCTCCCCGCCGGCCGCGGCCTGCGCGTAGGCGGCCTGGAGGTCTTCCAGGAGGATGCGCCACGAGACGCCGTCCATCACTAGGTGGTGCACCACCACCAGGAGCCGGGCGCTCCGCCCCTCCCCGCGCTCGAAGTACCCCACCCGGAACAGGGGTCCGCTCTCCAGCCGCAGGCTCGCCTGGAGCTGGGCCGCCGCCCGCGCCAGCACCTCGGTCTGCCGCGCCTCCGCCACCCCGGCGAGATCGAGCCGGGTCAGGTGTGAGCCCCCGTCCGGGAGCGCGTTCTCCTGCTCCCAGCCGTGCGCCCCCTCGCGGAAGCGCAGCCGCAGCGCGTCGTGGTGGGCCAGCAGCGCCGCCGTGGCCCGCTCCAGCGCGGCCGGGTCGAGCGGCTCCCGCACCTCGAAGAGCTGCGACATGTTCCAGTGGTGCCGCTCCGGGACCGGCTGATCGAAGAACCAGGCCTGCACCGGGGTCAGCTCCACCCGCCCGGAGACCGGGCCCTGCTCGGTCGGCGCCGCCTCCCCCGCCCCGCTCACCCGGGCCAGCCCGGCGACGGTGGGGTTCTCGAAGAGCTGCCGCGGAGTGACGTGCACCCCGGCCCGTCGGGCGCGCGACACCACCTGGATGCTGAGGATGGAGTCGCCGCCCAGCTCGAAGAAGTCGTCGTGGATCCCGATCCTTTCGCGGCGCAGCACCTCGCTCCACACCTCGAGCAGCGTCCGCTCCGTCGCGGTCCGCGGGGCCTCGTGCACGCGCTCCGGCGCCGGTCCGGCCTCGGGGGCGGGGAGGGCGCGGCGGTCCACCTTGCCGTTGGAAGTCAGGGGGAGCGCGTCCAGCGTCACGAAGACGCCCGGCACCATGTACTCGGGGACGCGCTCCCTGAGGTGCTCGCGCAGCTCGGCCGTGGTCGGCTCCGCGTCCCCGGTGGTGAGGTACGCCACCAGCCGCCGCACCCCGGGCACATCCTCGCGCGCCACCACCACCGCCTCGCGGACGGCGGGGTGCCGCTCCAGCGCGGCCTCGATCTCGCCGGGCTCGATGCGGAAGCCGCGCACCTTGAGCTGGTGGTCGATCCGCCCCAGGAACTCCAGGTTCCCGTCCGCCAGCCAGCGCACCCGGTCGCCGGTGCGGTACAGCCGCGCGCCCGACTCGGCGGCGAACGGGTCCGGGACGAAGCGCTCCGCAGTCAGCTCCGGGCGCCCCAGGTAGCCGCGTCCCACCCCCGCCCCACCGATGAACAGCTCGCCCGGGACTCCGGCCGGCGCGGGGTGCCCCGCCGGGTCGAGCACGTACAGGCGGGTGTTCCCCGTCGGCGTTCCCACCGGGAGGTTGGCCCAGCGCGCCCCGTCGTCGCCCGCTTCCAGGCGCAGAGTGGTGGAGGTGCACGCCGTTTCGGTGAGCCCGAAGACGTGCACCAGCGGCACCCCCAGCGTGCTCCACTCCCGGAGCCGCTCGGCGGCGACGCGCTCTCCGCCCACGATCACGAAGCGCACCGACTCCGGGAGCCCCCGCCCCGCGGTGGCCGTTTCGCGCACCCACTCGTGCCAGTACGCGGTCGGCAGCTCGAAGCAGGTGACCCCCTGGCGCGCCACGACGCGGTTCAGCTCGTCGGGGCTGAACAGGTCGGCACGGCTCAGGACCACGGCGGCGCCGGAGATCCAGGCGGGGAACAGCTCCTCCACCACCACGTCGAACCCCAGCGACGCGAACTGGAGGAAGCGGTCGCCGGGGCCCAGCTCCAGCCGCGCCGCCATGTCGGTGGCGTAGGCGACCAGGGCGCCGTGCTCCAGCGCCACCCCCTTGGGCGTGCCGGTGGAGCCGGAGGTGTAGATCACGTACGTCAGCCCCTCCGGCCCGACCGTAGGTTCGGAGAGGTCCGTGTCCGTGCACGCCCCCTCCGGGCACTCCTGCGCCCCGTCCAGGAGCATCACCCGGGTCTCGCCCGCGGGGACGCGCTCCCGGAGGGCGCCCTGGGTGAGGAGGAGCGCGGCGCCGGAGTCGCGGAGCAGGTATCCCAGCCGCTCGGGCGGGTAGGTGGCGTCGAGCGGGACGTAGGCGCCCCCGGCCTTCAGCACGCCAAGGATGGCGACCGCCAGCTCGGGGGTGCGCTCCACGCAGATCCCCACGCGCACCTCGGGCCCGACGCCGCGGCGGCGCAGCGCGTGGGCGAGCCGGTCGGCGCGGCCGTCCAGCTCGGCGTAGGTGACGACGCCGTCGTCCCAGACCACCGCCGGGGCGTGCGGGGCGCGCCGGGCCTGCTCGGCGAACAGCTCGTGGACGCACCGGGCGCGCGGGTACTCACGAACGGTGGCGTTCCACTCCTCCACCACCTGCGCCCGTTCGGCGGCGGTGAGGAGCCCCAGCCGGGAGAGCGGCAGCTCGGCGCCGGCCGCCATCCCGTCGAGGAGCACCCCGAAGTGCCTCAGCATCCGCGCGACGGCCGGGGTGTCGAAGCGGTCCAGGTCGTACTCGACGTGGAGGACGATCTTCCCCGCCGCCGTGACGCCGATGGTGATCGCGGTGTCGCCCTGCTCCTCGGTGGCGCGCGGCGTCACCCGGAGCGCGCGCTCCTCCTTCCCAAGCACGTCCTCGATCGGGTAGTTCTCGAAGACCAGGATGCTCTCGAAGAGCGGCTGCCCGGCGGGGACGTCGCTCCACCTCTGCACCTGCGAGAGCGGCGTGTACTCGTACTCCCGCATCGCCACGTTGCGCTCCTGCAGCGCGCGCAGCCACGCCGCCACCCGCTCCTCCCCGCCCACCCGCACCCGAACGGGGAGGGTGTTGATGAACAGCCCGACGGTCTCCTCCACCCCGGGCAGCTCGGCGGGGCGCCCGGAGACCACCGCGCCGAAGGCCACGTCCGATTCGCCGCCGTAGCGGGCGAGGAGGAGGGCCCAGGCGCCCTGCACCACGGTGTTCAGGGTCACCCCGTGCCACCTGGCCATCTCCTGCACCGCCAGGGTGCGCGCTTCGGAGATCGTCTCGTCGCGCACCCCGAAGCGGGCGGCGCCGTGGCGCGCCCCCGCCTCCCGGTCGATCCCGAACGGCGTGGCCGCCGCGAAGCCGGCCATCGCCTCGCGCCAGAACGGCTCGGCGCGCGCCACGTCCTGGCGCTGCAGCCAGGCCACGTACTCGCGGTACGGCCGCCCCTCGCGGAGCTGGAGGGGGCGCCCGCGGGTCTCGGCGTCGTAGTGCGCCACCACGTCGCCGAAGACCAACGACAGGCTCCACCCGTCCACGATCAGGTGGTGGTGGGTCCACGCCAGGTGCCAGGCGTCGTCGCGCAGGCGCAGGAGCCCGATCCGCATCAGCGGCGGGGCCGCCAGCTCGAAGCCGCGCAGCCGCTCCGCGGCGACGTACGCCGCCCGGCGCGCCTCCTGCTCGGCGGGGGGAAGGTCGCGCCAGTCCTGGTGGTCGAAGGGGAGCGCCACCCGGCGGTGCACCACCTGGAGCGGGCGGTCCAGCTCCTCCCACAGGAAGCCGCTGCGCAGCGCCGGGTGCCGGTCGACCGCGGCCTGCCAGGCGCGCCGGAACGCCTCCACGTCCAGCTCCCCCTCCAGGTCGAAGCCGAACTGCCCCACGTACGCCCCCTCGCCCGGCGAGTACAGGGTGTGGAAGAGCATCCCCTCCTGCATCGGCGAGAGCGGGTACGCGTCGTCGATCCCGCGGCGGTTCCCCAGGAGCGCGTCGAGCGCCGCCTGGTCGAGTCCGGCCAGGGGGAAGTCGGAGGGGGTGTAGCCCCCCGCCTCGTCCGAGGCGCAGTGGGCGACGATGGCGCGCAGCTCTTCCGCGAAGCGGGCGGCGAGGCGCTCGACCGTTTTCCGGCGGTGCAGCGCCGCGCTGTAGCCGAAGCCGAGGTGCAGCCGCCCCTCCAGAACCCCGCCGCTCACCGCGAGGAGGTGCTGCCGCGTCCCCCGCCGGTCGAGCCCGGGGCCGGCGGGCTCCGGGGCGAGCCCGAAGAGCGAGTCGCCGGAAAGGGTCCCGTCGAACTGCCCCAGGTACTCGAAGTGCAGCTCGGCCTCGGGGAGCGCCGCCAGCGCGGCGCGGACCTCGTCCCCCGCCAGCCAGCGGAGCGCGCCGTGGCCGATCCCGCGCTCGGGGAGGGCCCGGAGCTGCTCCTTGACCGCCTTCAGGGTCGCGCCCTCGCCGGTCACGCCGCGCACGTCCAGGAGGACCGGGGCGACGGTGGTGAACCAGCCGACGGTACGGGACAGGTCCACGTCCGAAAAGATGTCCTCGCGCCCGTGCCCTTCCAGGCTGACCAGGAGGCGCCCGTCGCCGGTGTACTCCGCCATCACCCTCGCCAGCGCGGCGAGGAGGACGTCGTTGACCTGGGTGCGGTAGACGCGGGGGACCTCCTGTAGGAGCGCCTGCGTCTCTTCCGCCGTCAGCGACACCGCCACGCTCCGCCCGGAGCCCTCGGTGTTCGCGCTCCGCCCCTCCGGGAAGTCCACGGGGACCGGAGGGATCCCCCGCCGCGCTTCCGTGGTCCAGTACCCCAGCTCCCCGTCGAAGCCGCCCCGGCGCGCGTGCGCGGCCAGCCGCTCCGCCCACTCCCGGAAGGAGGTGGTCTTTTCCGGGAGACGGATCTCCTCGCCGCGGGCGGCCTGCTCGCAGGCGCTTTCCAGGTCCTCCAGGAGGACGCGCCAGGAAACGCCGTCCATCACCAGGTGGTGCACCACCACCAGGAGGCGCGCGCTCCGCTCCGCGCCGAGGTCGAAGAGCGCCACCCGCAGGAGCGGCCCCGCGTCCAGGCGGAGGCTCCGCTGCAGCTCCGCCGCGGCGGCCTGCTGCGCCCGCTTCCGCTCCTCGTCCGGGAGGCCGTCCAGGTCGATCCGGGTGACGTGCACCCGGGCGTCGGGGGCGGCGTTCTCCTGCCGCCAGGCGCCGCCGCGCTCCACGAAGCGCATGCGCAGCGCGTCGTGGTGCGCCAGGAGCCGCGTCACGGCGCGCTCCAGCGCGGCCGGAGCGAGCGGACGGCGCACCTCGAAGAGCTGCGACATGTTCCAGTGGTGCCGCTCCGGGACGTCGTGCGCGAAGAAGCGGCGCTGGATCGGGGTCAGCTCCACCGCGCCGGTGACCGTCCCCTGCTCCGCGCGGACCGCCTCGGCCCCGGCGCAGACCAGCGCCAGCTCGGCCACGGTGGGGTGCTCGAAGAGCTGGCGAGGCGTGAGGTGGACCCCCGCGCGCCGGGCCCGGGACACCACCTGGATGCTGAGGATGGAGTCGCCGCCCAGCTCGAAGTAGTCGTCGTGGACGCCCACCCGCTCCACGCGCAGCACCTCGGCCCAGATCCCGGCGAGCGTCTCCTCGACCGGGGTGCGCGGGGCCAAGTACCCCGCCTCGTCCATCCGCCCCGCCTCGGGGGCGGGGAGGGCACGGCGGTCGACCTTGCCGTTGGGGGTGAGCGGGAAGGCTTCCAGCGCCACGAAGGCGGAGGGGATCATGTACTCCGGGAGGGCGGCATGGAGGTGCGCCCGCAGCGCCGCCGTGTCCGGGGCCGCCCCGTCCGCGGTGAGGTAGGCCACCAGGCGCCGCTCCCCCGGGGCGTCCTCCCGCACCAGCACCACGGCCTCGCGGACGGCGGGGTGCCGCTCCAGCACCGCCTCGATCTCGCCGGGCTCGATCCGGAAGCCGCGCACCTTGACCTGGTCGTCGGTCCGCCCCAGGTACTCCAGCTCGCCGTCGGCGCGCCAGCGCACCCGGTCGCCGGAGCGGTACAGGCGCGCCCCCGGCTCGCCGGAGAACGGGTCGGGGACGAACTTCTCCGCGGTCAATTCCGGGCGCCGCAGGTACCCGCGCGACACCCCGACCCCGCCCACGTACAGCTCGCCGGGGATCCCCACCGGGACGGGGACCAGACCGCGGTCGAGCAGGTACACGCGCACGTTGGCGATCGGCCGCCCCAGCGTCACCTCGGCGCCGCGCGCCACCCGCGCGACAGTGGTGTTGACGGTGGCCTCGGTGGGGCCGTAGTGGTTCCAGATCGCCACGTCGGGGAAGAGCTCGTAGGTGCGCTCCACCAGCTCGTCGGAAAGCGCCTCGCCCCCCAGAAGGACGGCGCGGAGCCCGGTGGGGACCGGCGCCTCGCCCGCCCGCATCAGCTCCACCATCGCCCCCCAGAGCGAGGGGACCCCGCCGAACGACGAGCGCCCGCGCGTCCCGATCGCCTCCAGCAGCGCGCGCCCGTCGGTGACCGTTTCCTCCGCCTGGACCCACACCGCCTCGCCGCGGAGGAGGGGCGGGAAGAGCTGGCGCATGGAGGCGTCGAAGGAGATGCGGCTGACCAGCGGGAGGGCGAACCCCTCCTCGCCGAGGACGTGGCTCTCGAAGAAGGCCAGGTAGTTGGCGAGGCTGCGGTGCTCGACCAGGACGCCCTTGGGGGTGCCGGTGGAGCCCGAGGTGTAGATCACGTACGCGAGGCTCTTCGGCCCGGCGCCGCCGGCCGGCCGCTCCGGGCTTTCCGCCGCGATCTCCGGCCAGTCCGCGTCCAGGCGCACCATCGCGGCGCGGTCGGCGGGGAAGCGCCCGGACAGGTGCGCCTGCGTGAGGAGCACCGGGGCGCCGCAGTCCTCCAGCAGCAGCGCGAGCCGCTCGGCCGGGTAGCCGGGGTCGAGCGGGACGTACGCCCCGCCGGCCTTGAGGACGCCGAGCACCCCCACCACCAGCTCCGGGCTACGCTCCAGGCACACCGCCACCAGCGTTTCCGGGCCCACCCCGCGCCGACGGAGGTGGCGGGCGACACGATTGGCGCGCGCGTCCAGTTCGGCGTAGCTCAGCCGCGCGTCGCCGAACTCCACCGCCACGGCGTCCGGGGTCCGCGCCGCCTGCGCCTCGAAGCGCTCGTGCACGCAGCGGGTGTCCGGGAACGTCCGGCCGGTCGCCGTCCACTCGCCCAGGATCCGGGCGCGCTCCCCATCCGAAAGGAGGTCCAGGTCGCCGAGGCGCCCGTCGGGAGCGGCGGCGAGCCCCACCAGCAGGTTCTCGACGTGGGCCAGCATCCGCTCCACCGCCTCCGGCGCGAAGCGGGCCCGCTGGAACTCGGCCTCCAGCTTCAGCTCGTCGCGGAGCGAGGTGGCGATGGTGAGGGGGTAGTCCGCCTGCTCGCGCCCGCCGTGGGAGACCACCCGCAGGCTCCGCTCCCCCTGGCCGAGCGACTCGCCCACCGGGAAGTTGTTGAAGGCGAGGATGCTCTCGAAGAGCGGGTGCCCGGCGGGGACGTCGCTCCACTTCTGCACCTGCGAGAGCGGCGTGTACTCGTACTCCCGCATCGCCACGTTGCGCTCCTGCAGCGCGCGCAGCCAGGTGGAGACCCGCTCGGCCCCACCCACCCGCACCCGCACGGGGAGGGTGTTGATGAAGAGCCCGACGGTCTCCTCCACCCCCGGCAGCTCGGCGGGGCGCCCGGAAACCACCGCGCCGAAGGCCACGTCCGCTTCCCCGGCGTAGCGGGCGAGGAGGAGCGCCCACGCGCCCTGCACCAGCGTGTTCATGGTGAGCCCGTGCCGCTTCGCCATCTCCTGCACCGCCGCGGTGCGGGCGGGGGAAACCACGCGCGCCACCCGGGCCAGCCCCGCCTCCGCGCCGCGCCCCGCCTCCCGCTGCATCCCGAGCGGGGTGGGCGCGTGGAAGCCGGCCAGCGCCTCGCGCCAGAACCGCTCGGCGTGGGCCAGGTCGCGGCGCTCCAGCCACCCCACGTAGTCGCGGTAGGGGCGGGCCGGGCGGAGGTCGGGGACGGCGCCCCCGGTCCGCGCGGTGTACAGCACCGCGATGTCACGGAACACCAGCGGGAGGCTCCACCCGTCCAGCACCATCTGGTGGTGGCTGAGCACCAGCCGGTGCTCGGCGTCCGCCACGCGCAGCAGGACGAAGCGCATCAGCGGGGGCTTCACCAGCTCGAAGCCGCGCGCCCGGTCGGCGCGCAGGAAGGCGCCCAGCTCCGCTTCCCGCTCCGCCGCCGTGAGCCCTCGCCAGTCCACCACGTGCAGCGGCGGACGCACCTTCCGCCGCACCACCTGGACCGGCCGCTTCACCCCCTCCCAGACGAAGCCGGTCCGCAGCGCCGCGTGCCGCTCCAGCGCCCCCTGCACCGCCCCCGCGAACGCCGCCACGTCCAGCTCGCCCAGCAGGTCGAAGTTGAACTGCGCGACGTACGACCCCGCACCCGGCTCGT
>JAFAYN010000626.1 GCA_019240375.1 Gemmatimonadota bacterium | reverse complement strand
GGACGACCGGTTCCGCGACAACCCGCCGAACCCGGACTGGCGCGAGGGGATGGACCCCTTCCAGCGGCTGGTCCCGGTGCACACCACCGACCGGCCGGAGGTACACGACGTCGTCCGGCGGATGCGCGCCCTCTTCGACGAGTACGGGGAGCGGGTGCTGATCGGGGAGATCTACCTCCCCGTCGAGCGGCTGGTGC
This sequence comes from Gemmatimonadota bacterium, assembly GCA_019240375.1. Classification (GTDB taxonomy): domain Bacteria; phylum Gemmatimonadota; class Gemmatimonadetes; order Longimicrobiales; family Longimicrobiaceae; genus JAFAYN01. Next base: position 2,072 of record JAFAYN010000626.1, on the reverse strand, counting down.
GGTACTACGGCGCCGACCTGGCCGGGGCGCACCTCCCCTTCAACTTCCAGCTCATCCTGGCGAGGTGGAACGCCCGGGAGATCGCCCGGCTGATCGCGGAGTACGAGGCGGCGCTCCCGGAGGGAGGGTGGCCCAACTGGGTGCTGGGGAACCATGACCAGCACCGGATCGCCACGCGGGTGGGGCCGGCGCAGGCGCGGGTGGCGGCCGTGCTCCTGCTGACGCTGCGCGGCACCCCCACGCTGTACTACGGCGACGAGATCGGGATGCGCGACGTGGCGATCCCGCCGGAGCGGATCCAGGACCCGGTGGAGAAGAACGTCCCGGGGCTGGGACTGGGGAGGGACCCGGAGCGCACCCCCATGCAGTGGAGCGCGGCGAAGGGCGCAGGGTTCACCACGGGGGAGCCGTGGCTCCCGCTCGCGGACGACTTCCGGGAGGTCAACGTGGAGGTGGAGCGGGACGACCCGCGCTCGGTGCTGGCGCTGTACCGCTCGCTGATCGCGCTGCGCCGCGGCGAGCCCGCGCTGGAGGTGGGGCGCTTCGAGCCGGTGGAGGCGGAGGGCGACGTGCTGGCGTACCTCCGCCGCTCGCCGGAGGGCGGGGGCGACTTCCTGGTGGCGCTCAACCTGGGCTCCACGCCGCAGGTGCTCCCCCGCCCCGCCAGCGCGCCGGGGGGAACGGTCGCGCTTTCCACGCACCCGGACCGGGCCGGCGAGCGGGTGGAGGGAAACCTGCACCTCCGCCCCGACGAGGGGGTGGTCGTCCGCCTGGCGGGCTAGCTTCCCGGCGGGCGCTCGCCGCGGTCGAGGAGCTTGCGGACGGCGTCCAGGAGCGTGGCCGGGGTGAACGGCTTCTGCAGGAAGGGGGTGTCCGGCTCCAGCCAGCCGCGCTCCATCCTTTCCTCGTCCGCGTACCCGGAGATGAAGATCACCTTCATCCCGGGGCGCATCCCGAGCAGCTCCCGCGCGACGGACGGCCCCTTCATCCCCGGCATGACGACGTCGCTGACCAGGAGGTCGATCCGGGTGGAGGGATCCCCGGCGACGCGGCGCGCTTCCTCCACCCCGCGCGCCTCCAGCACGGTGTAGCCGGCGCGGAGGAGGATCCGGCGCATCACCTCGCGCACGGCGGGCTCGTCCTCCAGGAGGAGGATGGTCTCGGTCCCCGCCCGGCTCGCCTGCGGCGCGCCGGAGGTGGCCGGAGAGGCGGCGTCCGCGGCCCGCTCCGCCCGGGGGAGGTAGACCTCGAACTCGGTCCCCCGCCCCGGCTCGCTGCGCACCCGCACGAAGCCTCCGCTCTGCCGCACGATCCCGTACACGTTCGAGAGCCCCAGCCCCGTCCCCTTCCCCGCCTCCTTGGTGGTGAAAAAGGGCTCGAAGACGCGCGCCTGCGTTTCGGCGTCCATCCCGTGCCCTGTGTCCGCGACCGAGAGCTTCACGTACGCGCCGGGCTCCGCCGCGTAGCGCAGGGCGTCCGCCCCGGCCAGGTGCACGTCGGCCGTGGTGATCGTCAGCCGCCCGCCCTCCGGCATGGCGTCCCGCGCGTTCACGGCCAGGTTGACCAGCACCTGCTCGATCCGCCCGGGGTCCGCCCGGACGGGTCCCAGCCCGGGGGCGAACTCGGTCGTGATGTCGATGTCCTCCCCCAGCAGGCGCCGCAGGAGCCGGTCGGTGGAGGCGATGACCGAGTTCAGGTCGAGCACGCGCGGGTCGAGCACCTGCTTGCGGCTGAACGCCAGGAGCTGGTTCGTCAATTCCGCCGCCCGGTGGCAGACGTTCTGGATCTCTTCCAGCCCCTTCCGCGCCGGGTGCTCGTCCGGCCCCGGCGGGAAGTCCATCAGCAGGACGTCGGTGTACCCCTGGATGGCGGTGAGGAGGTTGTTGAAGTCGTGGGCGATCCCGCCGGCGAGCTGGCCGAGGGCGTCCATCTTGCTCGCCTGACTGACGTGGGCCTCCAGCCGCCGCTGCTCGGTCACGTCCCACAGGATGCCCAGTACCCCGACCGTCCGCCCGCCCGGGTCGCGGACCGGGGAGAGGACCCGCCGGACCCACGCCCGCCGCCCGCCGTCG
>JAFAYN010000599.1 GCA_019240375.1 Gemmatimonadota bacterium | reverse complement strand
AGGAGCTGGTGATGGAGCCGGAGCGGCTGGTCGCGGAGATCGCGGACGCCACGGTGCTGCACGCCGTGCCGGCGCTGATGCGGCAGGTGGTGCGCGCGCCGGGCGGGCTCCCCCGGCTCCGTCTCGCCCTCGTCGGCGGCGACCTGGTGCCGCCGGAGCTGCTGGCGGAGATGCGCGCGGCCTTCCCCGCGGCCGAGGCGTACGTGCTCTACGGCCCCACGGAAGGGACCGTCCTCGCCTCCACGTACCGCGTCCCGGTCGACGGCGCCGTGGAGGGGCACCTCGTCGGCGCGCCGCTCGCCAACGTGCGGCTGCACGTCTGCGACCCGCTGGGGAACGTGCAGCCGGTCGGCGTCCCGGGGGAGCTGTGGATCGGCGGGGCCGGGGTGGCGCGCGGCTACCTGGGCGACCCGGCGCTGACGGCCGGGAAGTTCGTCCCCGACCCGTTCTCGGCCGGGCCCGGCGCGCGCCTGTACCGCTCGGGCGACCGGGCGCGCTGGCTCGAATCCGGGACGCTGGAGTTCCTGGGGCGGACCGACGCGCAGGTCAAGGTGCGCGGCTTCCGCATCGAGCCCGCCGAGATCGAGGCCGTGCTGGAGCGGCACGAGCGCGTGGCGGAGGCGGCGGTCGTGTCGCGCGAGGACGTGCCCGGGGAGCCGCGGCTGGTGGCCTACGTCGTCCCGTCGCCGGAGGAGGGGGTCGAGCTGTGGCCCTCCATCGGGGAGTACTTCGTCTACGACGAGCTGATCTACCAGGGGCTCACCCACGACCACCTGCGCAACCAGCGCTACCTGGCCGCGCTCCGCCGGCACGCACCCGGAAAGGTGGTGCTGGACGTGGGGACCGGCGCCGACGCCATCCTGGCGCGGCTGGCCGTGGAGGCGGGCGCCCGACACGTGTACGCCGTCGAGGTCATGGAGCGCTCCTTCACCGCGGCGCGGGCGCGGGTCCGCGAGCTGGGGCTGGAGAACCGCGTCACCGTGATCCACGGCGACGCCCGCACCGTCCGGCTCCCCGAGCCGGCGGAGGTGTGCGTTTCCGAGATCGTGGAGTCGATCGCCGGGGGCGAGGGCGCAGCGGTGATCCTGGAAGAGGCGCGCCGGCTCCTGGCGCCCGGCGCGGTGATGATCCCCGGGGTCGCCCGCACCTGCATGGCGGCGGTGACGCTCCCGGAGGAGATCCGCCGCGAGCCCGCCTTTTCGCGCACCGCCGGGCACTACGTGCGGCGTATCTTCGAGGAGGTGGGGCACCCCTTCGACCTGCGCCTCTGCATCCGCGGCTTCCCCGCCGGCAACCTCCTTTCCACCACCGGCACCTACGAGGAGCTGGACTTCGCCGCGGGGCCTGTCGCCGCCGAGTACGTGCGGCACGAGGAGCTGGTGGTGGAGCGCGACGGGCGGCTGGACGGGCTCCTGCTCTGGCTGCGGATGGAGCTGGCGGAGGGGGAGGAGCTGGACGTGCTGGCGGAGCGGACGGCGTGGTTCCCGGTCTTCTTCCCGCTCTTCGACTCGGGCGTCGAGGTGCGGGCGGGGGACCGGCTGCGCGTCGAATGCCGGGCGCAGCTCCCGGCGGACGGGGTGGCGCCGGACTACGGGGCGCGCGGGGTGCTGGTGCGCGCCGCCGACAGTGTGGAGGTCCCGTTCGGGTTCGTTTCCACCCACCACGGGCGCGGGGTCGGGGCGAGCCCCTTCTACCGGCGGCTCTTCGCGGGCGGGGAGGTGCCGACCCGCGAGGACGCGCCGACGCTCCCGGCCGCGCTGCGCGCCCACCTGCGCGAGCGGCTCCCGGAGCACATGGTCCCGGGGACGGTGGTGGTGCTCGACGCCCTCCCACTCACCCCGGCGGGGAAGGTGGACCGCCGCGCGCTCCCGTCTCCGGACGCCGCGGCGGGCGGGGCGTACGTCGCGCCGCGCACCCCGGTGGAGGAGGCGCTCGCCGGGATCTGGGCGGAGGTGCTGGGGCGGGAGCGTGTGGGGGTGGAGGAGGACTTCTTCGCCCTGGGCGGGCACTCGCTCCTGGCGACCCGCGTGGTGTCCCGGGTGCGCGACGCGCTGGGGGTGGAGCTTCCGCTGCGGGCGCTCTTCGAGGCGCACACCGTCGCGAAGCTGGCCCGGGGGGTGGAGGCGCTGCGCGAGGTGAAGGGTGTGGGCGGGCCGGAGCTGGTCCCGGTTCCCCGCGACGGGCGGCCGCTCCCGCTCTCGTTCGCGCAGCAGCGCCTCTGGTTCATCGACCGGCTGGAGCCGGGGACCTCCGCCTACAACATCCCCTACGCGCTGCGGGTGCGCGGCCCGCTGCGGCTGCGCGCGCTGGAGAGCGCCCTCACCGAGGTGGTGCGTCGGCACGAGTCGCTGCGCACCCGCTTCCTCACGCGCGACGGCGAGGTGGTCCAGCACGTCGACCCCGCCCGGCCGGTGCGGCTCCCGGTGGTGAACCTGGCGGGGCTGGGAGAAGCGGCGCGCCGGGCCGAGCTGGCGCGGCTGGCGACCTGGGAGGCGCGGCGCCCCTTCGACCTGGCGGTGGGACCGCTGCTGCGGACCACCGTGGTGCGGATGGGAACGGGGGACACGGCGGTGCTCTTCACCATGCACCACATTGTCAGCGACGGGTGGAGCATGGGGATCCTGGTGCGCGAGATCTCCGCGCTGTACGCCGGCTTCGCGCGCGGCGAGGAGGTGCAGCTCCCGGATCTGCCGGTGCAGTACGCCGACTTCGCGGCGTGGCAGCGGGCGTGGCTCTCGGGGAAGCGGCTGGATCGGCACCTCGCCTGGTGGCGGGAGCAGCTCGCCGACGCCCCGCGGCTCCTGGAGCTTCCCACCGACCGTCCGCGCCCGGCGGTGCGAGGCGACGAGGCGAAGCAGCACCTCGTCCACGTTGCCCCGGCGACGGTGGCCGGGGTGCGGGCGCTGGCGCGGGGGGGGAAGGCGACGCTCTTCATGGCGCTCCTGGGGGCGTGGCAGCTCCTGCTGGCGCGCTACGCGGACGTGGACGATGTGGTGGTGGGCTCGCCCGTGGCGGGGCGCAACCGGCTGGAAACCGAGGGGATCATCGGCTTCTTCGTCAACACGCTGGTGCTGCGCGCCCGGATCGCGGGGGAGGGGAGCTTCCGGGAGCTGCTGGGCCGGGTGCGGGAAACGACGCTGCGGGCGTACCTCCACCAGGAGCTCCCGTTCGAGAAGCTGGTCGAGGAGCTGGGGGTGGAGCGGAGCCGGGCGTACACGCCGCTCTTCCAGGTGATGTTCACCCTGCAGAACGTGGAGGGGGGAGAGCTGAGCCTGGACGGGGCGGGAGTGGCCGAGGTGGCGACGGAGGTGGTGTCGGCCAAGTTCGACCTGACGCTGAACCTGTCGGAGACCAGGAAGGCGGGGATCGGGGGGAACCTGGAGTACGCGGCCGGGCTGTTCGAGCCCGCGACCGCCGCCCGCATGGTGGAGCACTACGTCACCCTGCTGGAGGGGATCGTGGCCCATCCCGACGCGCCGGTCTCGACCCCCCCCCTGATGACCGTCTCCGAGCGGCGCCGGCTGCTGGCGGAGTGGGAGGGCGCGGCGCGCGTCCCCGCCCCGGACGAGTGCGTCCCGGAGCTGTTCGCGCGGCAGGCGGCGCGCACCCCCGAGGCTCCCGCGCTGGTCTTCCACGGCGAGACGACGACCTACGCGGAGCTGGAGCGCCGCGCGAGCCGTCTCGCCAACCACCTGCGCGGGCGCGGCGTCGGGCCGGAGACGCGGGTGGGCGTGTGCCTGGAGCGCACCCCTGAGCTGGTGGTCGCGCTGCTTGCCGTCCACAGGGCCGGCGGGGCGTACGTCCCGCTCGACCCGGCGTACCCGGCGGCGCGGCTCCGCTCCATGATCGAGGACGCGGAAGCGCGGCTGGTGCTCACCACCGGACCGCTCGCCGGAAAGCTCCCGGCCGGGCTGGCCGAGCCGGTCCTCCTCGATGCGCTGGCGGATCGGATCGCCGCGGAGAGCGACGCCGTGCCGGAGAGCGGGGTGGGGCCGGAGAACCTGTCGCACGTGATCTTCACCTCGGGCTCCACCGGCCGGCCGAAGGGGGTGATGATCCGCCACTCGTCCGCCGTCGCGCTGCTGCGCTGGCTGCGCGAGAGCGTCAGTGACGAGGAGCGCTCATCCGTCCTCTTCTCCACCTCCGTCTCCTTCGACGTGTCTGTGGCGGAGCTGTTCGGCACGCTCTGCTGGGGCGGGAAGCTGGTGCTGGTGGAGAACGCGCTGGAGCTCGCCAGCGTAGCGGAGCCGGTGGTCTACGCCAGCATGGTCCCCACCGCCGCGGCCGAGCTGCTGCGCTCGGGCGGGATCCCGGCGAGCGTGCGGACGCTGAACCTGGGCGGCGAGCCCCTCCCGGCCGACCTGGCGCGGGCGCTGTACGCGACCGGGACGGTGGAGCGGGTGGGGAACCTGTACGGTCCAACCGAGGACACCACCTACTCCACCTTCTCGCTCGTCCCGCGCGACGTCGCCACGGTCTCGCTGGGGCGGCCGGTGGCGGGAGCGCGCGCGTACGTGCTCGACCGGCGGCTGCAGCCGGTGCCGGTGGGGGTGATCGGCGAGCTGTACCTCGCGGGCGACGGGCTGGCGCGGGGCTACGCGGGGCGTCCCGACCTGACGGCGGAGCGCTTCCTCCCCGGCCCGCACGGCGCGCCGGGGGACCGGATGTACCGGGTGATGGACCGGGTCCGCGTGCGCGCGGACGGGGAGCTGGAGTACTTCGGGCGCACCGACTTCCAGGTCAAGGTGCGTGGCTTCCGCATCGAGCTGGAAGAGATCGAGGTCGCCCTGCGCGGCGCCCCCGGCGTGCGCGAGGCGGTGGCGGTGGTGCGCGAGGACGTCCCCGGCGACCGGCGGATCGTCGCCTACCTGGTCGCGGAGCCGGGCCAGGCGGTCCCCTCCGTGGCGGAGCTGCGCGCCCACCTCCGGGAGCAGGTCCCGGAGTACATGGTGCCGGGCGCCTTCGTGACGCTCGAAGCGCTCCCGCTGACCGGGAGCGGCAAGACCGACCGGCGCGCCCTCCCCGCGCCCGCCGACGTGGACGCCGGCCCGGCCCTGGACGCCGACGCCGCGCCGCGCACCCCGACGGAACAGGTGCTGGCGGGGATCTTCGCGGAACTGCTCGGCGCGCCGCGGGTCGGCCTGCACTCCAGCTTCTTCGAGCTGGGCGGGCACTCGCTCCTGGCGGCGCGGGCCTCGACCCGGCTGCGCGAGGCGTTCGGGACCGAGGTCCCGCTGGGCGCGATCTTCGAGGCGCCGACGGTGGCGGAGCTGGCCGCGCGGGTGGACGCGCTGCGGAGCGGCGGCGCCGACTCCGCGGTCCCGCCGCTGGTCCTGGTCCCGCGCGACGGCTCGCCCCTCCCCCTCTCCTTCGCCCAGCAGCGCCTCTGGCTCCAGCACCAGATCGCCCCGTCCAGCTACAACCTGGGCTCGGCGCTCCGGCTGCGCGGGGAGCTTTCGGCGGAGGCGCTGCGTGGCGCACTGGAGGCCGTGGTGGCGCGGCACGAGGCGCTGCGCACCCGCTTCGTGGTGCAGGGCGGGGAGCCGGTGCAGGTGGTGGAGCCCGCCCGCACCTTCACCCTCCCGGTGATCGACCTGGCTCCCTTCCCGGAGGCGGAGCGCGACGCCGCGGCGGAGCGGTACGCCGCCGAGGAGGAGACGCGCCCCTTCGACCTGGAGGCGCCGCCGCTCCTGCGCGCCGTCCTCCTCCGCCTGGGCCCCGAGGAGCACGTCGTCCTTCTCACCCTGCACCACATCGCGGCGGACGGGTGGTCGGAGGCGGTGCTCGTCCGCGAGCTGGGGGCGCACTACGAGGCGCTGCTCGCCGGGCGGACGGCCGTGCTCCCGCCGCTG
>JAFAYN010000585.1 GCA_019240375.1 Gemmatimonadota bacterium | reverse complement strand
CCAGCGTGCCCCCCGAGCCCCAGGTGGAGAAGATCTCCTGGAAGGAAACGTCGAAGCTGATGGAGGCGAACTGGAGGGTCCGTGCGGCGGGACGGCCGCTCCACTCCCGGAGCTGCCAGGAGATCAGGCTCTGCAGGGGTCGCTGGGTCATGGCGACCCCCTTGGGCCTGCCGGTGGAGCCGGAGGTGTAGATCACGTACGCCAGGTTCTCGGGGAGGACCCCCGAGCACGGCGCCCCCGCCCCGGCCGGCTCCCCCAGCGGACGGTCCAGGCAGACCACCTCCGCCCGGTGCGCGGAGAGCCGCCGGAGGAGCCGCTCCTGCGTCAGCAGCACGCGGCAGTCGGAGTCCTCCAGCATGTACGCCAGACGCTCGGGGGGGTACGCCGGGTCGAGGGGGACGTACGCCCCCCCGGCCCTGATCGTCGCCAGCACGCCGACCACCATCTCCAGCGAGCGCTCCACGCAGAGTCCCACCCGCGCGTCCGGCCCGATGCCGCGGGCCCGCAGGTGATGCGCGAGCCGGTTCGCCTCCCGCTCCAGCTCCGCGTAGCTCAGCGACCTGTCCAGGAAGACCACCGCCTCGGCGTCCGGCGTCCGCGCCGCCTGCGCCTCGACCAGCGCGGCCACCCCACCCTCCAGTGGGTACTCCGCGTCCGTGGCGTTCCATCCGTGGAGCACCTGCCAGCGCTCGGCCGCCCCCAGGAGGTCGATCCCGGAGACCCGCCGCCCGGGCTCCGCCGCCACCCCCCGGAGCACCGCCTCCAGGTGCTGCACCAGGCGTTCGATGGTCGCCCTCTCCCAGAGGGAGGTCCGGTACTGCACGGAGCCGGCGATGCGCTCCCCGGACTCCAGCGAGAAGGTCAGGTCGAACTTGGCACCCTCCGCCCCGGTCTCCAGCGGCTCCATCTCCACCGGTCCAAGGCGCAGCTCCCTCCTTTCGGTGTTCTGCAGGACGAAGAGCACCTGGAAGAGCGGGGTGTGGGCCAGGCTCCGCTCCGGTGCCAGCTCCTCCACCAGGCGCTCGAAGGGGAGCTCCTGGTGCTGGTACGCCCCCAGCGTCGTCTCCTTCACCCGCCCCAGCAGCTCGCGCACGCCGGGATCGTCGGACAGGTCGGTACGCAGGACCAGCGTGTTGACGAAGAAGCCGATCAATCCCTCGGTTTCCAGCCGCGTCCGGTTGGCGATCGGCGAGCCGACCGGGACGTCCCCGTGTCCGGAGTAGCGGGCCAGGAGCACCTGCAGTCCGGCCAGCAGGGTCATGAACAGCGTCACCCCTTCCCGCCGGGACAGCTCATCGAGCGCGCGAGAAAGCTCCACGGGGAGCACGATCTCCACGGTCCCGCTGCGCGGATCCTGCACCTGGGGCCGCGGCCGGTCCGTCGGCAGCTCCAGCAGCGGGGGCGCCCCGGCCAGCCGCTCCCGCCACCAGGCGAGCTGCGCCTCCAGCGCTTCGCCGGTGAGCCGGGAGCGCTGCCAGGCGGCGAAGTCGGCGTACTGTACCGGCAGCTCGGGGAGGCGGGGCTCCCGCTCCTCGCCGAAAGCCCCGTACAGCTCCGACACCTCGCTCACCAGCACGCCCATCGACCACCCATCGGAGACGATGTGGTGGGTGGTGAAGAGCACCGCCCACTCTCCCTCCCCGAGACGCGCCGCGGAAACGCGGAGCAGCGGGCCCCCGGACAGGTCGAACGGACGCGACGCCTCCGTCGAGGCGAGGCGCAGCAGCTCGGCCGCGCGCGCCCCGTCCGCCAGGCGGCGCAGGTCCATCACCGGGACGATCACGGGCGCCGGGGCGCGGACGGCCTGCACCGGCTCGCCGCCGACGGAGACGAACACGGTGCGCAGTGCCTCGTGCCGGCGCACGATCTCCGTAAGCGTCCGCTCCAGGAGCGTGAGGTGCAGGTCACCGCGGACCCGCAGCGCGAGCGGGACGTTGTACGTTGCGCTCCCGGGTGCGAGCTGGTCGATGAACCAGAGCCTCTGCTGCGCGAACGAGAGCGGGAGCGCCGAGCGGTCCCCCCCCCGGCGGGGGATGCGTGCGGTGCCCGGGGTCACCGGGACCGCGGCTCCCTCCACTAGCGCGGCGAGCCGAGCGACCGTGGGCGCCTCGAAGAGCGCCCGCAGCGGGAGCTCCACCCCCAGCTCCTCGCGCACCCGCGAGACCACTCGAGTGGCGAGCAGGGAGTGGCCGCCCAGGTCGAAGAAGCCGTCCTCCACCCCCACGCGCTCGATCCCCAGCACTCCGGCCCAGATCGCCGCCAGCGCCTCTTCCGTGGGGGTGCGCGGCGCCAGGTAGGACACCCTCCCCCACTTCAGCTCGGGAAGGGCACGACGGTTCAGCTTGCCATTGGCGCTCAGGGGGAGCGCTCTCATCAGCACGACGCCCCCCGGGACCAGGTGTTCCGGGAGCCGCGCGCCGAGCCGAGCCCGCAGCTCCGCCGGGACCACCTCCGCCCCCTCTTCCGGCACCACGTACGCCACCAGGCGCTGCGACTCGGCGTGCGCCACCACGACGGCTTCCCGCACCCCCTCCAGCGCCAGCAGCGCCGCCTCGACCTCCCCGGGCTCTACGCGGAACCCGCGCACCTTGACCTGCTCGTCGAGCCGTCCCAGGTGCTCCAGCACGCCCTCCGCCCGCCAGCGCACCCGGTCGCCCGTGCGGTACAGCCGCGCCCCGGCGTCGCTCCCGAAGGGGTCCGGGACGAAGCGCTCCGCCGTCAGGTCCGGGCGGCCGCCGTAGCCGCGTGCCACGCCCGCCCCGCCGACGTACAGCTCCCCCGGGACGCCCACCGGGACCGGCTCGCCACGCGCGTCCAGCACGTACGCCGCCGTGTTGGCCACCGGGCGCCCGATGGGGGGGCGCCCGCCCCCCGGCGCGCATGCCGCGGTGGTGGACCAGATGGTGG
>JAFAYN010000532.1 GCA_019240375.1 Gemmatimonadota bacterium | reverse complement strand
GTGGCGCTGGTGGACGACGGGACCATCTCCACCGCGGCGGGACGCACGGTGGTGGCCGAGCTGACCCGCGACGGCGGCGATCCGCGCGAGATCGTGGAGCGCCGCGGGCTGCGCCAGGTGAGCGACGAGGGGGCGCTGGCGCCCGTGGTGGAGCAGGTGGTCGCCGCCAGCGCCGCCAAGGCGGCGGAGTACCGCTCCGGGAAGACCGGACTGATGGGCTTCTTCGTGGGCCAGGTGATGCGCCAGACCGGCGGCACCGCCAACCCGGAGCTGGTGCGCCGGCTGCTGGAGCAGCGCCTCGACGGCTGACCCGCAGTCAATGGAACGAGAGAGGGGGGCTCCGCGCGGCGCGGAGCCCCCCTCTCTCGTTCCGGCCGCCACTCAGGCGGCGGCGGCCTCCTTGAGCGCCTGCCGCGCCGCCCGGTACCCCTCCTCCAGAAAGAATTGCGTCCGCTCGAAGTCCCACCCGCCCAGGTGCCACACCCGCGGGCGGATGTACACCAGCGGCGGCCCGTCCCACCCGTCCAGGCAGCGGCTCCGCTGCTCGCGCAGGTTCAGGTTCAGCACCCGGTCGTGGATGGCGATCATCCCCCGGTCGAAGTAGTCCGCCGCGGGAGGGAGGAGCTCCGAGCCCACGTCCACCCCGATGATCCGCTCCGCCCCCCAGAGCGCCGCCTTGCGGATCGGGAGCACGTCCAGCACCCCGCCGTCCACGAAGTGGTCGCCGCCCGCGTGCAGCGGGGGGAAGTAGATGGGGAGGGCGCACGAGGCGTACACCGCGTCCGCCACCGACAGGTCGTCGCGCACCCCGGTCCCGAACCACACCTCCTCGCCCGACACCAGCGACACGGTGTTCAGCCGGAAGGGGATCTTCATCTCGGCGAAGGTCTTCACCGGCATGATCCGCTCGATGTAGCGGCGGAAGTGGTCGCCCTCGAACACCGACTCCTCCCGCACCCCGCCGAAGAAGACCGCGCGCCGGTTGATGGCGACGATGTCGTCCTTGGTCAGCTTGCGCGCCACCTCGGCCAGCTCCTTCCACCCGTACCCCCCCGCGATCCCCGCCGCGATCAGCGAGCCGATGCTGGTCCCCATGATGGCGTCGGGGCGGATCCCCGCCTCCTCCAGCGCCTTCCAGACCCCGATGTGGGCGATCCCCTTCATCCCTCCCCCGCCCAGCACCAGGATGGTCCGGGGGGAGGACTGTCCGGCCACCGGGGGGAGGGAGATCTCTTTGTTCTCGGTCACGGCGACCTCGTACGGATGGGGGCTCGGGAAACGGACTTCCTCCCTCCCCGGTTTGCAACCGGCGGGCCACTTTCGCGGCCGCCCGGGAGCCTTGACTTTCCCCCCCACGGGATCTACGTTGCGGACTTGATAAGAAGAATCATTCTCCAGAACGCCGCGCCGTGAAAACGGACCCGCGGCGGCACCGGACGAGCAAAACACAAGTTCCGGTGTAACAAGGAGATAATGCGGTCGCGACACATACATCGATCAACCGCCGGTCCGATACCGGCTGCAAGGAGACGAGGAAGTATGGCAGAACCGTTGCTCAAGATCACGAACCTGCACGCGGAGATCGCGGAAGACGGAACGGAGATCCTGCGGGGGCTCGATCTGGAGCTGAACGAGGGGGAGATCCACGCGATCATGGGGCCCAACGGCTCGGGGAAGAGCACCCTTTCCAAGGTGATTTCCGGGCACCCCGCGTACGAGGTCACCGACGGTGAGATCCTGTTCCGCGGCGAGAGCGTCCTGGACATGCAGCCGGACGAGCGCGCCCGTGCCGGGATCTTCCTCGCCTTCCAGTACCCGGTGGAGATCCCCGGGGTGTCGGTCGCCAACTTCATGCGCACGGCGATCAATGCCAAGCGCGGCGAGGAAGTCGACATCTTCGACTTCCAGGAGGAGCTGGAGTCGCGGATGGAGATGCTGGAGATGGACCCGGCCTTCGCCCTCCGCTCGGTGAACGAGGGGTTCTCGGGCGGCGAGAAGAAGCGCAACGAGATCCTCCAGCTCGCCATGCTGCAGCCGGAGCTGGCCGTGATGGACGAGACCGACTCCGGGCTCGACATCGACGCGCTCCGCATCGTGACGGCGGGGATCAACCGGATCAAGGAGCAGAAGAAGGACATGGCCGTGCTCCTGATCACGCACTACCAGCGGATGCTCAACTACATCACGCCCGACAAGGTGCACGTGATGGTGGAGGGGCGCATCATCCGCACCGGCGGTCCCGAGCTTGCGCTGGAGCTGGAAGAGCGCGGCTACGACTGGATCCGCGAGGAGATGGCGGGCGTCGCCTGAGCCGGACGGCAGCCGGACTCCCCGGCGTTGCAGACCTGAAGTTCCGGGTGCGCGCGGTCGCACCCTCATCCCTCGGTACGGGAGGAAGGACATGCCGGAAAACGATTCCGTAGCCCAGCTCGGGCTGGACGAATACAAGTACGGGTTCAAGGACCCGGAGAACTACCTTTTCAAGTCGCGGAAGGGGCTGGACGAGGAGATCGTCCGCCACATCTCCGCGCAGAAGAACGAGCCGGAGTGGATGCTCCAGCGCCGCCTCAAGGCGCTGAAGCACGCCCAGAAGCGTCCCTGGCCCACCTGGGGCGGCGACCTTTCGGGGCTCGACTTCGACAACATCTACTTCTACATCCGCCCCTCCGAGCGCGTGGGCCGGACGTGGGACGAGGTCCCGGAGGACATCAAGAACACCTTCGAGCGCTTAGGGATTCCCGAGCAGGAGCGGAAGTTCCTGGCCGGCGCCGGCGCGCAGTACGAGTCGGAGGTGGTGTACCACTCCCTCAAGGAGGAGTGGGAGAAGCAGGGCGTCATCTTCAAGGGGATGGACGACGGCCTGCGCGACCACGAGGACATCGTCCGCGAGTACTTCGGCACGGTGGTCCCGCACCAGGACAACCTGTTCGCCGCGGTGAACACGGCGGTCTGGTCGGGCGGCTCGTTCGTGTACATCCCCAAGGGGGTGAAGCTCGACATGCCGCTCCAGGCGTACTTCCGCATCAACGCCGAGGCGATGGGGCAGTTCGAGCGCACCCTGATCATCGTGGAAGAGGGCGCCGAGATGCAGTACATCGAGGGGTGCACGGCGCCGAGCTACTCCCAGGACTCGTTCCACTCCGGGGTGATCGAGATCATCGTCAAGGAGGGTGGGCGCATGCGCTACACCACCATCCAGAACTGGTCGCACAACGTCTACAACCTGGTGACGCAGCGCGCCAAGGTCGGGCGCAACGCCACCATGGAGTGGGTGGACGGGAACCTGGGCTCCAAGCTCACCATGAAGTACCCGTCGTGCTACCTGATGGGCGAGGGTGCCCGCGGCGAGATCCTGAGCATCGCCTACGCCGGCCCCGGGCAGCACCAGGACGCGGGCGGCAAGGTGGTGCACATGGCGCCGCACACCTCGTCGCGGATCGTCTCCAAGTCGATCTCCAAGGGGTCGGGGCGGTCGTCGTACCGCGGGCTGCTCAAGGTGGAGAAGGGCGCCCACCACGTGAAGAGCAACGTGGAGTGCGACGCCCTCCTGCTGGACGAGGAGGCGCGCACGGATACCTACCCGTACATCGAGATCGAGGAGGAGCATGCCTCCATCGGCCACGAGGCCACGGTCTCCAAGATCGGCGACGAGCAGCTCTTCTACCTGATGAGCCGCGGCCTGAGCGAGGACGAAGCGGCCACCATGGTGGTGCGCGGCTTCATCGAGCCGCTCGTCAAGGAGCTGCCGATGGAGTACGCCGTCGAGATGAACAAGCTGATCCAGCTCCAGATGGAAGGCTCGGTGGGCTGAGCATCGACCCGGGTTCGGACCGTCGCCGCTCGAGTCGAGATTGCACTGGGAAGCGAGCCATGCCCGTTATCTTCACCTTCGACCTCAAGGACTACGCCCCGGGCGACCACAATCGGATCAAGAGCTTCTTCGAACGGCTCGGTTGGCA
>JAFAYN010000507.1 GCA_019240375.1 Gemmatimonadota bacterium | reverse complement strand
ACGCGACCGCCGTGCGCGCCCTGCGCGACCGCGGCGACGGGCTCGTCTACATGCTCCCGGACCCGCGCTGGCTGCGCTTCTTCCGGATGTTCCCGCGCCTGGTGTGCGGCTCCTTCCCCCTCTGGCGGATCCCGCTTCCACTCGCCTCCCCCCTTCCCCTCCCCGACGGCTACTCCGCCGCGCCCCTGTCGGCGCTGGACGGGCGGGTGGATCGGCTGTGGGAGGCGGCCGCGCGCGTACACGGCTGCTCCGTCGTCCGGAACGCCGAGGCGCTGGCGTGGAAGACGGGCGACGCCGTGTACGACGTGCTGGGGATCGAGCACGGGGGCGAGCTGGTGGCGGTGGCGACGTCGCGGCACAAGGGCGACCGCCAGTGGCTGGTGTGCGACGTCCTGTTCGCGGACCCGGGCGAGCCGCTGCGCGCCGCGCTCGCCGCCGCGTGCAACCTGGCGGACGAGCGCGCGCGCGCCGCCCCGCCGGGCAAGCCCATCCTCAAGGCCGCCGCGCTGGTCACGCCGGGGATGGAGCCCGCCGCCCGCGCCCTGGGGATGGAGCGCGACCGCTACGACTTCCCCCTG
The DNA here is from genome assembly GCA_019240375.1 of Gemmatimonadota bacterium. Classification (GTDB taxonomy): domain Bacteria; phylum Gemmatimonadota; class Gemmatimonadetes; order Longimicrobiales; family Longimicrobiaceae; genus JAFAYN01. Next base: position 7,295 of record JAFAYN010000507.1, on the reverse strand, counting down.
GTGGTCGACGTGCTGGCACCCTCCATCCGGCGCGAGCAGGTGGCGCCTGCGCAGTGGTACGTCAGTGCCAACGACTGACGGGCGGCTGCGGATCGTCGTGGGCGGGTACCTGGGCCTCGCGCCCGCGGGCGGGCTGGCGTGGGACTACCTGCACTACCCGCTGGCCTTCGCGGCGCTGGGGCACGACGTCTTCTACGTGGAGGACACCGGCCTGTGGCCCGTCTACCAGACCGGGTGCGACGGGGCGGACTGTGGGGCCAGCGTGGCCTTCCTCGCCGCGGCGATGGAGCTCGTGGGGTTAGGCGGCCGGTGGGCGTACCGCGACGAGGTGTCGGGGCGGTGCTTCGGGATGCCGGAGGCCCGCACGCGCGAGGTGTCCCGCACGGCGGACGTGCTCGTCAACCTTTCCTGCGCCAGCGTGCTGCGCGACGAGCACGCGTCCATCGCCGTCCGCGTCCTGCTGGACACCGACCCCATGTTCACGCAGATCCAGTACGCCGAGGCGGGCGAGGGGTTCACCCCCGGGGGATCGGGGATCCGGGCGCTGGTGGCGGGGCACACGCACCACTTCACCTTCGGGGAGAGCGTGGGCGACGCCGGGTGCCGGATCCCGGCGTGCGGGATCGACTGGAAGCCCACCCGGCAGCCGATCCACCTCCCCGAGTGGCCCGCGGTGGAGCCGCCGGCGGACGAGGGCGCGGCATTCACCACCCTGATGAACTGGACCGCCGGGCGCCCGCTGCGCCACGCGGGAGAGAGCTGGGGGCAGAAGGACGTGGAGTTCCTCCGCTTCGCCGGGCTTCCCGGGCGCGTCCCCGGGGTGCCACTGGCGGCGGCGGTCGGACAGACGGGGGGCGCGGGGGAGCCCTTTCCCCGAGCCATGGCGGAAGCGAACGGGTGGCGGGTGCTGGACCCCGGGGTCTGCGCGCCGGACCCGGTGCGGTACCGGTCCTTCATCCAGGGGTCGCGGGGCGAGCTTTCCGTCGCCAAGGAAACGTACGTCAAGGCGGGGACGGGGTGGTTCTCCGGCCGCTCGGCCAGCTACCTCGCCTCGGGACGGCCGGTGGTGACGCAGGACACCGGCTGGTCGCGGCACCTCCCGACCGGCGAGGGGCTCTTCGCCTTCCGGACGATGGACGAGGCGGCGGCCGGGCTGGAGGCGGTCGTCGCGGCCCCGGCGCGCCACGCCCGCGCCGCCCGCGAGATCGCGGAAGAATACTTCGACGGAGGGACCGTCCTCCGCCGCCTGCTGGCGGACGCGGGCGCGTAGGAAAGGACGTCGGGGGACGGGTTCGTGTACGGACGGAGCGGGCGGGAGCCGGGATGTCGCGCGGCGGCCGGACGCGGGCGCCGCATCAAACCCCACCACCGGAGGGTTCCCCATGTACGACGAGCTGACGCAGCGGGTCATCGGCCACATCGCGCGGACGCACTCCCTCCCGGAGGAGTCGGTCACGCCGGAGAGCACCTTCGACGAGCTGGGGATCGACTCGCTGGGCGCCATGTGCCTGGTGGCCGACCTGGAGATCGAGCTGGGGGTGGACGTCCCCAACGAGGAGCTGCTCCGGGTGAAGTCGGTGGGCGACGCCATCGACAGCCTGGCCCGGGTGCTGGCCGGCGCCGCGGAGCAGGCGGAAGCCGGCGCCGCTCCGCAGGGGTGAGCATGGGCGCGCGGCGGGTGGCCGTCACCGGCGTGGGCGCGGTCTCGGCGCTGGGCGTGGGCGCGGCGGAGCTGTGGGCGGGGCTCTCGGACGGCCGCTCGGGGATCGGACCCATCGAATCGGCCGACTGCAGCACGCTCCGCTTCGCCAACGGGGCGGAGGTGCACGGCTTCGATCCCGCCGCGCACTTCGAGCGCAGGGCGGCGGAGATGATGGACCGCTTCTCCCAGTTCGCCGTGGTGGCGGCGCGGGAGGCGGTGGCCATGGCGGGGGTGGAGTGGACGCCGGGGCTGCGGGAGGAGACCGCCGTGGTGGTGGGCTCCGGCGTGGGGGGACAGATCTCGGAGGAGCGGGCGTTCGTCGACAGCTACTTCACCGACCGCGGCCGGACGCACCCGCTCTCCATCCCCCGGGCGATGATGAACGCGGCGACCAGCCAGGTCACCATGGACCTGGGCGTGCACGGGCCGGCGTTCACCGTCTCCACCGCCTGCTCGTCCTCCAACCACGCCATCGGGCAGGCGTTCTGGATGGTGCGCTCGGGGACGGCGGAGATGGCGGTGGCCGGCGGCGCCGAGGCGCCCTTCGCGCTGGCGCACCTGAAGGGCTGGGACGCGCTGCGCGCCGTCTCGCCCGACACCTGCCGCCCGTTCACCCGCGGCCGCCAGGGGATGGTGCTCGGCGAGGGCGCGGCCATGCTGGTGCTGGAGCCGCTGGAGGCGGCGCGCGCCCGCGGCGCCCCGGTGCTCGCGGAGCTGGTGGGCTTCGGCATGTCGGCGGACGCGAGCCACGTCACGGTGCCCTCGGCGGAGGGCGCGGCGCGGGCGGTGCGGGCGGCGCTGCGGGACGCGGAGCTGTCGCCGGAGCGGGTGGAGTACGTCAACGCCCACGGCACGGGGACGGCGGTCAACGACCCGATGGAGACGGCCGCCCTTCGCGCTGTCTTCGGCGCGCACGCGGACCGGCTGGCGGTGAGCGCCACCAAGTCCATGCACGGCCACGCGCTGGGGGCCTCCGGGGCGCTGGAGGCGGTGGCCACCGTCCTGGCGCTGCGCCACGGCCTGCTCCCGCCCACGGCGAACTTCACGGAGCCCGATCCGGAGTGCGACCTGGACGTGGTCCCCAACCGGGCGCGCGCGGCGCAGGTGGAGCACGCGATCTCCAACTCCTTCGCGTTCGGCGGCCTGAACGCGGTGCTGGCGTTCCGCCGCGGGGACGCATGAGGGGCCGGGACAGGGAGAGTGCGGGGTGGACGGACCCGAACCGCCGACGCCGGTGAGCGCCGTCGAACCCGCGCCCCTGTTCCACCCGCTGGTCCCCGGCGTGCCGCTCCCGGGCGACTGGTACCACGGGCCCATCCCCGCCAACATCGAGGTGGGCGAGGGGACGGTGGTCGACTCCTCGTTCTGCTTCAAGCACTTCTTCGCCAAGGAGCGGATCGGGCTGCGGGTGGGGCGCGGCACGACCTTCTGGCGCACCTCCCTGGCGGCGGAGGAGAACGGGGTCATCGAGATCGGCGACCACTGCTACCTGGCCAACGCGTCGCTGGCGTGCACCGAACGCATCACGCTGGGCTCGTACGTGGTGGTGGCGGGCGGCGCGACCATCGTGGACTCCGACTTCCACCCGCTCTCCCCGGCCGGCCGGCTGGCGGACACGGTGGCGCTCTCCCCCCGTGGCGACCGCGCCCGGCGCCCCGCCGTGGACGTGCGCCCGGTGGTGGTCGGGGACGACGTCTGGATCGGCTACAACGCGACCCTCCTCAAGGGGGTGACCGTCGGCGCAGGCGCCGTGATCGCCCCCGGCGCCGTGGTGGTGCGCGACGTCGCCCCGGGCGCATACGTCGCCGGCAACCCCGCGCGCCCGGTGGAGGGCGCGTGAGCGAAAGCGCCCGCGGGCCGTCTCCCGTGACCCGTTCCCCGTAGACCGTCCATGCCCTTCCACCTCGACCACGACTGGTACTCCCGCGGCGTCCCCGGGAACGTCGTCCTGGGCGAGGACGTCTACCTGGACAGCTCGTACGGGTTCGCGGCGTTCCACTCGGAGCGGGAGCCCGGCGCGGTGTTCGGCGAAGCGTGCGGCGCGTACGACCGCGCCACCCTCGTCGTCGGCCCGCGGGGACAGGTGACGGTCGGGCCCTACACGGTGCTGAACGGCGTGTACCTGGTGTGCAGCGACCGCATCTCCATCGGCGCGCACTGCCTGCTGGCCTGGGGCGCGGTGCTGACGGACTCGTGGCGCCCCGAGCGGATGCCGCCCGCCGCGCGCCGGGAAGCCCTGCGCGCCACGGCGGCCGACCCGCGGCGCATCTTCCCCACCGCAGGCGAGCCGGCGCCGGTGACGGTGGAGGACGGCGTGTGGGTGGGGTTCGATTCCGTCGTCCTCCCCGGCGTCACGCTGGGGCGCGGGTGCGTGGTCGGCTGCAGGACGGTGGTCGGCGCGGACGTCCCGCCGTACGCCGTGGTCGCCGGGAGCCCCGCGCGCGTCCTCCGCTCCCTGGAGCCGGACGACACCGACGACGTCCGCCGTCGTGCGCTGGCGGAGCGCACCCGGGCGTGAGGCTGCGCGTCGTCGTGCTGGGATACGTGGTGCGCGGGCCGATCGGTGGGATGGCCTGGCACCACCTGCAGTACGTGCTGGGGCTCGCGCGGCTGGGGCACGACGCCTGGTTCGTGGAGGACAGCGACGACTACCCCGGCTGCTACGACCCGTCGCGCCACGTGGTGGACACCGATCCCACCTACGGCCTGGCCTTCGCGGCGGACGCCTTCGGGGGGCTGGGGCTGGCGGACAGGTGGGCGTACCACGACGCGCACGGCGGCGGGTGGACGGGGCCGGCGGCGAGCCGTGCCCCGGAGCTGTGCCGGAGCGCGGACCTCGTCCTCGACCTTTCCGGTGTGAACCCGCCGCGGCCGTGGCTGCTCGATGCCCCCCGGCGGGCGCTGGTGGACACGGACCCCGTCTTCACGCAGCTCCGCCACCTGCAGGACGAGGACGCGCGCCGCGCCGCCGCCCTGCACACCCACTTCTTCTCCTTCGGCGAGGGGATCGCGCGCGGCGGCGCCGTCGTCCCGGACGACGGCTTCCCCTGGCGCCCCACCCGCCAGCCCATCGTGCTCGACGCGTGGCCGGTGACGCCGGGACCGGCGGACGGGCGGTTCACCACCGTGATGCAGTGGGACAGCTACCCCGCGCGCGAGCACGCGGGCCGCCGCTACGGGATGAAGAGCGATTCGTTCGCCCCGTACGCGGACCTCCCCACGCGCACCGGCCGCGCGTTCGAGATCGCGCTGGGGAGCGAGTCCGCGCCGCGCGACCGGCTCCGCGCGCGGGGCTGGACCCTGCGCGACCCGCTGGAGGTCACGCGCGACCCGTGGAGCTACCGGCGGTACCTGCGCGGCTCGAAAGCGGAGTTCAGCGTGGCGAAGCACGGCTACGTGGCGGCGCGGAGCGGCTGGTTCAGCGAGCGCACGGCGGCGTACCTGGCCTGCGGCCGCCCCGCCCTGGTGCAGGACACCGGCTTCTCCGCCTGGCTCCCGGACGGCGCCGGCCTCCTCCCCTTCTCGTCGCCGGACGAAGCCGCGGCGGGGGCGGAGGAGATCGAGCGCCGCTACGCCTTCCACTGCCGCGCCGCACGCGAGGTGGCGGAGCACTGCTTCGACTCCGGCGCGGTGCTGAACGGGCTGCTGGAGGGGATCGGATGACGCCGCTCTCGCTGGATCTCGTCGTCTGCACGTACAACAACGCGGCGCTGCTGGACCGCACGCTGGGGGCGATGTCGCGGCTGCGCGTCCCGGCGGAGATCCGATGCGGGGTGCTGGTGGTGGACAACAACTGCGCCGACGGTACTCCGGAGGTGGTGGCGCGGTGGGCCCGGCGGTTCCCGGTCCCGCTGCGGATCGTCCGCGAGCCCAGGCAGGGGCTCACGCCGGCGCGTCTCCGCGGTGTCCGGGAGACGGACGGGGAGTGGATCGCGTTCGTGGACGACGACTGCCTGCTGGCCGAGGACTGGCTGGAGCAGGCGGCGTGCTTCGCGGCGGAGCACCCGGCGTGCGGCGCGTTCGGTGGCCGGGTGGTCCCCGAATGGGAAAGGGAGCCGCCGCCGTACGTGCTGGACCATCGCTACGCCTACGCCGCCAAGAGCCACGGCGACACGCCCCACCGCCGACGCTGGCTGGCGGGGGCGGGGATGGTGGTGCGCCGGGCGGCGCTGGAGGCGTGCGGCTGGACCGGGCGGCAGTTCCTGGAGGATCGCGTCGGGGGCCGGCTGGTCTCGGGCGGCGACGTGGAGATCGGTCTGCGGGTCGCGGCGGGGCACGAGGTGTGGTTCGCCCCCGGGTGCACGCTGACGCACCTCATCCCCGAGCGGCGCATGACGCGGCCGTACCTGCGGCGCATCACCCGCGGCCTGGGCGCCGGCCGCCATCACGCGGCCGCGCTCACCTGGACGGGCTCGTACCCGGCCTGGCTTCTCTGGTCGCTGGCGGGCTCGCTGGGCTTCCTGTGGATGGGTGCACGGCAGGTGGCGCGAGGACTGCTTCGCGGAGATGCGGGCGTGGACGTGGGCCTCGCGTTCGCCCCCCTGTGCGGCTGGTGGGCCGCCACGCGCGAGATGCTGCGGATGGACCCCGGAGAGCGCCGCGCGCTCCTGGGCTGCGCCGCCCCCCGCCGCCCCGCCGGACGGTGAGCACGGAGCTCCGCGAGACGGGCGGGGGCGATCCCCACCCTCGCCTTCCCGCCCCCCTGCACCGCGCTCCGGCGGTCGCGCTGGTGGACTTCAGCCAGCTGGTGGAGGACTACCTCGATCACATCGGCGTCACGCTGGAAGCGTTCCTGGACGAGACGACCGGCGGCTGGATGTTCGGCTACGTCGACGCGCTGCGGACGGCGGGGGTGCGCACGGTCCTGTTCCTGGTCTCGGCGCGGGTGGCGGCGCCTGAGCGCCGTCGGCACGCCGCCACGGGCGCGACGGTGTGGGTGCTCCCCGCCCCGCGGGCGTACCGGCTGGCGCGCGGGCGGGTATTGAACCCGTACGCGGGGACGGTGGCGGAGGCGTGCGGCGACCTGCACGGCGTGCACCGCGCCGCGGGCGCCGCGCTGCTGGTGCTGGCGCCGTACCTTTCCACCCCGGTGGCGCACCTGGCCCGCGCGCTCCGCCGCGAGGGGTGCCGCGCCGTCCTCTGCCAGGACTACGAGCACGGGCGCTACGACGTGTGCCTGCTGCTGGCGCGCATGCTCGGCCTCCCCCTGTTCGCCACCTTCCAGGGCGGCGACACCTCGGTGGGCCGGCTGGAGCGACAGGTGCGCCGCCGCGCCGTGCGTGCCTGCGACGGGCTGGTGATCGCGTCGCGGCGCGAGGCGGAGCGGGTCCACGCCCGCTACGGCGTGCCGGCGGAGCGGATCGCGCGCGTCTTCAACCCGCTGGACCCCGGCCCGTGGGAGCCGTTCGCGCCCGAGGAGCGGGCCGCCGCGCGGACGGCGCTGGGGATCCCCGCGGACGCGGGCGTGGCGGCGTGGCACGGGCGCGTGCTGGTGGAACTCAAAGGGCTGGACGTGCTGCTGGACGCATGGACGCGCCTCGCCGGCGAGCGGACCGGGCGTGCGCTGCGGCTGCTGCTGGTGGGGACGGGGAAC
>JAFAYN010000505.1 GCA_019240375.1 Gemmatimonadota bacterium | reverse complement strand
CGGGAGCGCCCTCATTTCCAGGAGAGTTCCATGCCTTACGTACTGATGATACTCGGCGTGCTGTTCGCGGTGTTCGTCCTGATGCCGCTCATCATCTCCTCGTTCCTGCGCAACGTGGAGGCGGGCACCGTCCGCCTGGTGAGCTGGCTCAGCGGCCACACCATCATCTACCGCGGCCCCGGAAAGTCCAAGGAGATCCCGCTGCTGACCACGGGGACCACCATCTCCAGCAAGGCGATCAACGTCGACCTGGACATCACCGACCAGACCGCGGACCTGGACGAGCACGGGGTGCCGCGCCCGATCAAGGTGCGGGTGCTGGCGAGCGCCATCGTTTCCGTGGGTGACACGGACACGCTGATCAAGACCGCCGCCAACCGCTTCTTCTCCAAGCCGAACGAGGAGCAGATCAACATCCTGATCGACCTCCTGTCCAGCTCGGGGCGCCGCGCCATCAACCTGCTGACGCACGACCAGCTCTTCTCGGCCAAGACGGCGCCGCGCCCGGCGATCGCCGCGGCCCCCCGGACCGCCGTCGCCGAGATGGGGACCGAGCTGGAGCCCGCCCTCCGGCCCACGGCGCTGATGGTGGCCGACGAGGACGACGACGATCCGCTCGCGGTGATCATCCGCAAGGCGTGCTCGCGCGAGCTGACGGACCTGGGGCTGATCTTCAACTCGCTCAACATCAAGGTGGTGCAGAGTGAGGTCGCCGAGGCCCGGCGCCGCCAGTCAGCCGCCGAGGCGCAGGCCAACGCCGAGATCGTGGCCGCCCAGCAGGCCCGCCGCGCGCAGGAGGCCAAGATCGCCGCCGAGCGCGGCATCTCCGACAACCAGCGTGAGCTGGAGGAGACCCGCGCCGCCAACGCCGCCAAGGTGGCCGAGGCCGAGATCCGCAAGACGCAGGCGCAGGAAGTCGCCGAGACCAAGCGCCGCGAGGCGGTGGCCGAGGCCAAGGCGGGTGCCGACATCATCGCGGCGCAGCAGTCCCGCCGCGCCCAGGAGGCGCAGCTCGAGGCGGAGCGCGCCATCTCCGACAAGCAGCGCGAGCTGGCGCAGACGCAGGCCGCCAACGCGGCGCTGGTCGCCGAGGCGGAGGCCAAGCGGCAGGACGCGCTCGCCAAGCAGCGCATGGCCGAGCTGACGGCCACGCAGATCGCCCAGGCCCGCGCCGACGCGGAGCGGATCCGCATCGAGGCCCAGGCCCAGGCGCAGGCCGAGGCGGTCCGCATCACCACCGTGGCCCAGGCCACCGCGGAAAGCATCCGCAAGGTGAACGAGGCGATCCGCGAGGGCGGCGAGGCGTACTTCCGCTACCGCCAGATCGAGATGCTCCCGGAGGTGGCCCCGGCCATCGCCGACGCGCTCGGCAGGGCCAAGCTGGTCACCATCTCGGGCGACGGCGCGCAGGGCGGCGCCGCCGGCTCGGCCACCGGGAACATCGCGGCCACCATCCAGACGGTGCTCGCGGCGCAGCTGGTGTCGCGCGGGCTCTTCTCGGACGGGGAAGTCGCCCGCGGCGGCGAGGCCAACGGCCGGGCCAGCGACCTGTCGCCGGTGGTGGCGGAGACCATCGTCCGCAAGTAGCACCAAGGCCGGACTCTCCTGCAACGCGAAACCGCCGCGGCCCAACGGGTCGCGGCGGTTTCGTTTCGTCCGGCTCCAGCGGGCTACTTCGTGGCGGCGCCACTCCGGGCGGAGCGGAACTCGGCGTCGGCGTTCCAGGTGGGGACGGTGGCGGCGTTCGCCAGCGTCCGCCCGAAGTCCAGCACGACCTGCGCGAGCTGGACGGCGCCGGTCAGGTCCAGGTCGGGGCGGTACTCGTCGGAGGGCTGGTGGTAGTGCTTTGCGGTGTACTCCTCCTCCTGCTCGGCGCCCCACCCCTTCGGGCGGCCGACGAAGTCCGACCCCTCGCCGATGGACACCGCCGGGACGCCGGCCTTGGCGAAGGCGAAGTGGTCGGAGCGGTAGAAGGCGCCGCGCTCCGGGTGCTCCTCCGGGGAGATGCGCATCCCGCGGGGACGGACCAGCGCGGCGAGCTGCGGCCCGAGCGAGCTCTTGGTGTCGCCCAGCACGCGCAGGTCGTTGACCCGCCCGAGCAGGTTGCCGCCGTCCATGTTCAGGTTGGCGACGATGCTCCCGATGGGGACGGTGGGGTTCCGCGCGTAGAACTCGGAGCCCAGCAGCCCGGACTCCTCGGCCGTGACGAAGACGAAGAGCAGGGAGCGCCGGGGGCGCGGCCTCTGCGCGGCGGCGCGAGCCACGGCGAGCAGGTCGGCCACGCCGGAGGCGTTGTCCAGCGCCCCGTTGTAGATGGAGTCGCCGTTCACCGCCGGGCCGATCCCCAGGTGGTCCCAGTGCGCGCTGAAGGCGACGTACTGACTGGAGAGCCGCGGGTCGCTCCCGCGCAGCGTCCCCACCACGTTCTCGGACTTCAGGTGCTGCACCTGGTTGCGGAAGGCGACGTCCATGGTGATCCCGGTGGGGACCGGGCGGAAGTCGCGCGAGGAGGCGCGGCGCACCAGGTCGTCCAGGCTCAGGCCGGCCTGCGAGAGCACCTGTTTCGCCGCGTCGTCGGTGATCCAGCCGCGGAACTGGAGCGGCGCCGGGAGCTTCGGGTCGCGCGGGAGCATGCGCTGCTCCTTGGCCCACGACCCCACCACCGTGTGCCAGGGGTAGCCGGCCCGCTCGGTGGTGTGGACGATCAGCGCGCCGACGGCGCCGTGCCGCTCCGCCTCCTCGAACTTGTACGGCCAGCGCCCGTAGTAGGTCATCGCCCGCCCGCCGAACAGGTTCGGCTCGCCGGCCGGCGCGGGCGGGTCGTTGACCAGGACGAGGAGGACCTTGCCGCGCACGTCCACGTCCTTGAAGTCGTCCCAGCGGTACTCGGGCGCGCTGGCCCCGTACCCCACGAACACCAGCTCGGCGCTGG
>JAFAYN010000383.1 GCA_019240375.1 Gemmatimonadota bacterium | reverse complement strand
CGGCGGCGAAGGGGCCGGTCAGGTCCCCCTCCATCAACAGCTGCTCCTGGTAGTAGACACCGTCGGTGGTGGTGTACCCTACGCGCAGCCCGGTCCGGCGGAAAAGATGGGCGATCAGGCGGGTGGTGGTGGTCTTCCCGTTGGTCCCGGTCAGGGCGATCACGGGAATGGTGACGGGGCTCCCCGGCGGGTACAGCATCTCCAGGATGGCGCCGGCCACGTCGCGCGGGGCCCCTTCGTCGGGGTGGGTGTGCATGCGCAGCCCGGGCGAGGCGTTGACCTCGATCACCACCGCGCCGTTCTCGTCGAAGGGGACGCCCACGTCGGGGGTGATCACGTCCAGCCCCGCCACGTCCAGCCCCACCGCCCCCGCCGCCAGCTCGCACAGGGCGGCGTTGCGCGGGTGGATGGCGTCGGTGCGGTCGACCGCGGTGCCGCCGGTGGAGATGTTGGCGGTGGCCCGCAGCTCCACCCGCTCCCCCGCGGCGGGGACGGTGTCCAGGGTGCGGCCGGAGCGCGCCAGGTGGCGCTCCGTCACCCCGTCCAGGGGGAGCGGGCGTAGCGTCGCCCGGGTGGAAAGAGGGTCGCGGCGCGGGTCGCGGTTCGCCTCTTCGGCCAGCTCGCGCACGCTCCGCCGCCCGTCGCCCACCAAGTGCGCGGGGACACGCTCCGCCACCGCCACCACCCGCCCGCCCACCACCAGCACGCGGTGGTCGCGCCCGGCGGCGTACCCCTCCACCACCACCCGCGGGTGCTCGGCCGCGGCGGTGGGCCAGGCGGCGCGTAGCTCCTCCACGGTGTCCAGCCGGCCGGAGATACCGCGCCCGTCGTTGCCGTCCAGCGGCTTGACGAGGACAGGGAAGCCCAGGTCGTCCGCGATCTCCAGCGCCTCGTCCACCGTCGCGGCCACGCCGCCCCGCGGCACCGGGACGCCGAAGCGCTCCAGGACCCGCTTGGTGCGGTCCTTGTCGGAGGTGATGTCGGTGGCGATGGTGCTGGTGAGATCGGTCATCGCCGAGCTCAGCCGCCGCAGCGCACGCCCCAGCCCGAGCTGCACCACCGGGTCGTCGGGGAAGCGGCGGACCGGGATCCCGCGCCGCCGCGCCGCCTCCAGCAGCACCGTGGCGGTGGGGCGGGGGTGGGCGCGGAGGTACACCCCGCGAAGCTCCTCCACCACGCGCGCCGCGTCCGGAGCCGCGCCGCGCAGGCACTCGCGGACCAGCGCCGCGGCCTCGTACACGCTCTCGATCCCCAGCTCCTCCTCCTCGTAGCCGACCACCAGCACCGCCCCGTCTCCCTCGCTCGCGGGAGCCACGCGGACGAAGTCGGCGGGCGAGCCGGCCAGCGCCTGCAACTCCAGCGCGACCGCGCCGACCACCTCGGGCCAGGCGGCTCCCCGCTCCGTCCCGCCGGCGAGCCCGCGCTCGCGTAGCGCGGGGAGCGCCGCGAGCAGCCGCTCCGCGAAGCCGTCCACCTTCGCGGGGGCGAGCGCCGCCATCCCGCCCGTCGCCACCTCGCAGGCGACCACCGGGGCCAGGCGCCAGAGGTTGGGCCCGCGGAGCGCGCGCGCCCCGCGGACCCGGAGGTCGTCCGCCGGGATCTCCCCCGTCCGCTCAGCGCTCACGCCGGCCATCGCGGAACACCCTCATCCCCTCCTCCCCGCCGTGCAGGAGGAGGCGCGCACCTCTCCCCCCGTAGCACCGCATCAGGTCGTGCATCATCGGCTCCTCCCCGTTCCAGGGGTAGGCGTACACCAGGTCGAAGTCTTCCAGGGGGTGCGCCAGCTCCAGGTACGCCGAGGCTCCCTCGCCGATGGTGCCGAGGCGCGCGTCCCCGTCCGCCGGCCGCCAGGAGTAGCCGGTGGGGAGGAAGCTCCCCGCGGCGAAGCGCGCCCCCGAGCCGTGCCGAGCCGCCAGCCCGCGCGCGGTCTCCACCAGCCGGGGGTCCAGCTCGATCCCGTACGCCTCGAAGCCGAGCAGGTCGGCCAGGATGGTGATCACCCCCGTGGCCGAGCCCCACTCCAGGAACCTCTGCCCCGGAGCGCGCAGCGCCAGCAGCGTCTGCAGCACGCGCTCGTAGTCCGCCGCCACGAAGGGGTGGAACCCCTGGCTGCGCACCTCCGTGTCGAAGCGGTCCCAGAGCTCCCACCCCTCCTCGCTGACCGCGGCCAGGCGGGCGCGCAGCGCCTCGTCCACCCCGCCTTCCACGGACGGAGCGTCCGGTCCTCCGCGCCCCTTCATTCGGCGGAGTCGGCGTCGTCCTCGTCGTCGCCTTCGGGTACCGCCCCTTCGCCGGTGAGCTCGTCCAGGTCGCTCCCTCCCGCCTCCTTCCGCAGACGCTTCTTCTCGGCCTTCTCCTCCTTCTTCTTCTGCTTGTCCATCTCCTTCTGCCGCTTCTCGAAGCCGTAGTTCGCTCGCCTTGCCATGCTTCCTCCGTCGTCCCGGGTGAATTCGTCCGGCTTGTCGCCGCCGGCTCAAACCTAACGGTCAATGCAAGGACCCGGCCGGGCATCGCCCGCCGGGTCCGGGAACGGCTGGACGCCCCTCGCGCGGCTCCCTAGCTTTCGCTCACGGAGGGGTGAGGTTCGGCGAGGCCCGGGAAGGGAGGACGGAATGGCGAGGAAGGAGAGGCGGGAAGAGGCGGCACCGAGGGAGGCGCGGACGGCGGTGCTGGACATGCTGCGCCAGCGGATCGTGGGCGGGCTGCACCTGGGGCACCTGCACCCCGGCGACCGGCTCCCCAGCATCCGCGCGCTGTCCGAAGAGCTGGGGGAGGACCACCGCGCGGTGGGGAGTGCGCTGCGGGCGCTGGCGGAGGAGGGGCTGGTGGAGGTGCGGGAGCGGAAGGGGGTCTACCTCCCGGCGCCCGGGCGGGTGCGCGGCGACCTGCTGGAGGAAAAGGCGCGCTGGCTGAAGGGGATCCTGGTGGAGGCGCGCCGCCGGGGGACTCCGGTCCCCGCCTTCCCGGAGCTGGTCCGCGACTGGACCGCGCGCACGCCGATGCGCTGCGCGTGCATCGAGTCCAACACCGACCAGATGACGGCGCTCCGCACCGAGCTGGCGGAGGACTTCGGGGTCGAGTCGGTCCCGGTCCGCCTTGCGGAGCTGGAGCCGGCGCTGGCGCGGGGATCGGCCCGGCGCGACCAGCTCCCGGCCGCGCTGGAGGGGGTGCATCTCCTGGTGACCACCGCCTTCCACGGACCGGCGGTGCGCAGGGCGGCCCGCGCGCTAGGCACCCCCGTGCTGGTGGCGACCATCGAGCCGGAGCTGGTGGCGACCATCGAGCGCCACCTGGCCGGGAGCGAGCTGGCGCTGGTGTGCGTGGACCCGGCGTTCGGGGACCGCTTCCGCTCGCTCTTCCGCGGCGCGCGGGAGGGTGGGGCGGCCATCCGCGTGGTGCGGGCCGACGATGCGCCGGCCGTCGCGGCGCTGGACCGGGCGCGTCCGGTGCTCCTCACCCGGGCGGCCGCGGACCGGCTGGGCGACACCGACCTGCGGCGGCTGGTGCCGGCCTACCCGTCCATCTCGCACGAGTCCGCGGCGGAGATCGTGGAGCTGCTGATCCGCCACAACCTGACCGCCGGGGCCTGAAGCGCTATCGTCCCCGGTCCGCGGTCACCACCCCCCACATCCCGTCCCTCCACACGCAGTCCACCGGGGCGAATCCCGCCGCCTCCAGCATGCGCAGGTGCTCGGCCAGGGGAGTGTAGTGGTCGTGCGTCTCCGCGTGCTCCAGCAGGCTGTGGATCTCCTCCTCGGAGCAGTTCCCCGGCTCCCGGCAGAACTCCAGCCAGCGCGTCCAGATGCGCTCGTGGATCTGCGGGCTCCCGCCGCGAAGCTGGTCGGCCCAGCGGAAGGTGCCGCCCGGCGGGACGAGGGCGTGGACGGTGCGGTACAGTGCCGCCTTGTCCGCCACGTGGTGCATGCTGATGCTGGAGACCACCAGGTCGAACGGCCCGTCCGAGGGGGAGATCTCCTCGAAGCGGCAGGGCCGCGGTCGCCCCCGCGCGGCGAACTCCGGGTCCTGCTCCCGCAGCCGGGCTCCGGTCACCATCAGCATCTCGGACGAGGCGTCCACGTAGGTCAGCGAAGCCCCCGGATAGCGGGCGGCGAGCGCCAGCGAAAGGTTCCCGGTCCCGCACCCCAGCTCCAGGATCCGCTCCGCCGCGGGCGGGAGGAAGTCGACCAGGCGGGCGAGCATCTCCCCGTAGCGCGGCACGGCGCGCCGAATGAGCGAGTCGTACGAGCCCGCGATGGAGCCGAAGTAGTCGGATGCGCTTTCCAGGCTGTATCTCATGGGACTCGCGTTCGTGGAAGGGTGGCTCCGGGGGAGAAGCAAAAGTGCGTCCGGCGGCGCCATCGCGCCGCCGGACGCACCGGGTCACCCGCGGGAGACCGCTACCTCGCGATCCCCTCCTGGCCGCGCGCGATTCCCTCCTGACTGCGCGCGATCCCTTCCTGACCCCGGGCGATCCCCTCCTGCCCGGCTCCCGCGGCGATGCCCTCCTGTCCCCTCGCGATCCCCTCCTGACCCCGGGCGATCCCTTCCTGGCTGTATCCCGCGGCGATGCCTTCCTGTCCGCGCGCGATCCCTTCCTGCCCACGCGCGATCCCTTCCTGGCCGCGCCCCGCGGCGATCCCCTCCTGCCCACGGGCGATTCCCTCCTGGCCGCGCCCTGAGGCGATGCCTTCCTGCCCACGCGCGATGCCTTCCTGCCCGTGCCCTGCGGCGATCCCCTCCTGACCGCGGGCAATGCCCTCCTGCC
>JAFAYN010000367.1 GCA_019240375.1 Gemmatimonadota bacterium | reverse complement strand
ACCCGTTCCTCCCTGGCCGGATGTACCGCACCGGCGACCTCGCGCGGATGCTCCCCGAAGGCATCCTGGAGTTCATGGGGCGCGCCGACCACCAGGTGAAGATCCGCGGCTTCCGCGTGGAACCCGGCGAGGTCGAGGCCGTGCTGTCCGGGCATCCCGCCGTGCGCGAGGCCGCGGTGCTGGTGCGCGACGACGCCGGGGAGCCGCGCCTGGTCGCCTACCTCGCCGCGGAGGAGGGCGGCGCGTCCACCGCCGAGCTGCGCGGCTGGCTCCGCGAGCGGCTCCCGGACTACATGGTCCTCGCCGCCTTCGTGGTGCTGGACGCCCTCCCGCTCACTCCCAACGGCAAGCTGGATCGCCGCGCCCTCCCCGCGCCCGAGAGCAGCGGCGACGAGGCCGACTTCGTCGCGCCCCGCACCCCCACCGAGGAGCGCCTGACCGGGATCTATGCCGACGTGCTCGGCGCCGGCCCTGTGAGCGTCGACGCCGACTTCTTCGCGGTCGGCGGGCACTCGCTCCTGGCTACGCGCGTCATCTCCCGGGTGCGCGAGGCGTTCGGGGTGGAGCTGCCGCTGCGCGCGCTCTTCGACGCCCCCACCGCGGCCGGGCTGGCCGCGCGGGTGGACGCGATGCGGGCCGGGGCGGCCGCCGACGCTTCGCCGATCGAGCACGTGTCGCACGAGGGGGCGCTCCCGCTCTCCTTCGCGCAGCAGCGCCTCTGGTTCCTCGACCAGATGGAGCCGGGGAGCGCCGCCTACAACATGCCCGCCGCTCTGCGCATCCGCGGCGTACTGGACGCCGAGGCGCTGCGGCGCAGCCTGGAGGAGGTGGTCCGCCGCCACGAGGCGCTGCGCACCGTCTTCCGCGTGGTGGACGGGGAGCCCGCGCAGCTGGTCCGCGAGCCCGCGCCCTTCCCGCTGGAGGTGATCGACCTCCGCGGCTTCGGCGAGGAGGAGCGCGAAGCCGAGCTGCTGCGCATGGCGCGGGAGGAAGCCGGGCGTCCGTTCGACCTGGCCGCGGGGCCGCTGCTGCGCGCCACCCTGCTGCGCCTGGGCGACGAGGAGCACGCGCTCCTGTTCACCATGCACCACATCGTCAGCGACGGGTGGTCGGTGGGGGTGCTGGTGCACGAGGTGTCCGCGCTCTACCCCGCGCTCGCCCGTGGCGAGGCGTCGCCACTCCCCGAGCTGCCGATCCAGTACGCGGAGTACGCGGTCTGGCAGCGGCGGCACCTCCAGGGCGAGGCGCTGGACGCGCAGATCGCCTACTGGCGCGAGCGCCTGGCCGACGCTCCCGCCGTGCTGGACCTGCCGACGGACCGGCCCCGCTCCGCGCAGGTCAGCGCCCGCGGCGACTCGGTTTCCTTCTCCCTCTCGTCCGAGACCACGCGCGCGCTGCGGGAGCTGGCCCGGCGTGAGGGGGCGACGCTGTTCATGGCGCTCCTGGCCGGGTGGCAGGCGCTGCTGGGGCGTTACGCCGGGAGCGAAGACGTGGTGGTCGGCTCGCCCGTGGCGGGGCGCACCCGGCGCGAGGTGGAAGGGCTGATCGGCTTCTTCGTCAACACGCTCGCGCTGCGCACCGACCTGTCCGGCGACCCGACCGTCGCCGAGCTGCTGGGCCGCGTGCGCGAGGGAGTGCTGGGCGCAGACGCGCACCAGGAACTCCCCTTCGAGCGGCTGGTCGAGGAGCTGGGAGTCCGGCGCGACCTCGCCCACACGCCGCTCTTCCAGGTGATCTTCACCCTGGAGAACGAGGGCGCCGACCGGAAGAAGCTGCGCCTGGGCGACGCGGAGGCCGAGGCGCTGGAGACCGGGAGCGGGACCGCCAAGTTCGACCTGGCGCTCGCCATGGCGGACGAGGGCGAGCGGCTGACCGGGACGCTGGAGTACCGGACCGACCTGTTCGACACGGCCACGGCGCAGCGGATGACCCGGCACCTGGAGGTGCTCCTGCAGGCCATGGCCGCCGGCCCGCGGCGGCGCCTTTCCGCGCTGGAGTGGATCACCCCCGCCGAGCGCCACCGGGTGCTCCGCCAGTGGAACGCCACGCCGCACGCCGCGGACGGACCGCCGGTCCACCGACTCGTCACCGAGCGGGCGGCGCGCACCCCGGACGCGGTGGCCGTCGTCCACGGCGGCGAGAGCATGACCTACGCGGAGCTGGAGGCGCGCGCCGATCGGCTGGCGCACCACCTCCGCAGCCACGGAGTGGGGCCGGAAACGCGGGTGGGGGTGTGCCTGGAGCGCACCCCGGAGCTGGTGGCCGCGGTGCTCGCCATCTGGGAGGCGGGCGGCGCCTACGTCCCGCTCGACCCCAGCCACCCCACCGAGCGCCTGGCCTACGTGCTGGAGGACAGCGCCGCGTCCGTGCTGCTGACGCAGGGCTCGCTCGCTGGCGCGCTCCCCGCCACCGGCGCGACGGTGATCGAGGTGGGGGCCCTCACCCCCGACCCCTCTCCCAATTCTGGGAGAGGGGAGCACTACGGTGCCGAGACTGGTGTCGTCGCGCCCGGTGGTGCCCCCCTCCCCCGGCCCCTCCCCCACGAGGGGGGAGGGGAGAACGACGGTGCCGACCCGTCTTCAGCCCTCCCCCAGAATTGGGGGATCAAGGGGGCTGCTGTTCCGAGCCTAAGCGAGGCGGATAGGGGCGTGCGGGGCCAGCCCTCGCCCGACAACCTCGCCTACATCATCTACACCTCCGGCTCCACGGGCCGCCCCAAGGGCGTCCGCGTCGAGCAGCGCCACCTGGCCGCCACCTTCCGGCAGGCGCAGGCGGCGTTCGGCTTCGGCGCGGACGACGAGATGCCGGTGCTGGCGAGCTACGCCTTCGACATCTGGCTCTTCGAGGCGCTCCTCCCGCTGACGCAGGGCGGGCGCGTCCGACTGGTCGCCGCCGACCGGGTCGCGGACATGGACGCGCTGGCGGCGGAGCTGCACGACGCCACCATGCTGCACGCCGTCCCCGCGCTGATGCGGCAGGTGGTGGAGCACGTCGGCGCTTCCGGCGCGGCGCTCCCGCACATCCGGCAATTGTACGTGGGCGGCGACGCGATCCCGCCGGAGCTGCTGGCGCGCATGCGCACCGTCTTCCCCGCGGCCCGGGTGCAGGCGATGTACGGCCCCACCGAGGGGACCATCCTGTGCGCCGCCACCGTGGTGGAGGGGGACGCGCCGGTACGGCGGCAGCTGGTGGGGCGTCCGCTGGGGAACACCGTCATGTACGTGTGCGACCCCCTCGGCGGGCTGATGCCGGCCGGCGTCCCGGGCGAGCTGTGCCTGGGCGGCCCGAGCGTGGCGCGCGACTACCTGGGGCGCCCGGAGCTGACCGCCGAGAAGTTCGTCCCGGATCCGTTCGCGGACGAGGCCGGCGCGCGCATGTACCGCACCGGCGACCGGGTGCGCTGGGGCGCGGACGGGGTGCTGGAGTTCCTGGGGCGGACCGACGCCCAGGTGAAGATCCGCGGCTTCCGCATCGAGCCGGGCGAGGTGGAGAGCGTGCTAGCGGGGCACCCGGCGGTGCGCGAGGCCGCCGTGCTGGCGCGGGAGGACGCGCCCGGCGAGCGGCGCCTGGTCGCCTACTTCACCGCGGACGGCGACGCGCCGGCCACGGGTGAGCTTCGTGCCTGGCTAAAGGCGCGTCTGTCGGAGTACATGGTCCCCGCCGCCTTCGTGGCGCTGGACGCCTTCCCGCTCACCCCCACCGGGAAACTGGACCGCCGCGCCCTCCCCGCGCCCGAGATCGGCGGCGACGCGGGCGCCTACGTCGCGCCGCGCACCCCCACGGAGGAGCGCCTGGCCGGGATCTACGCCGACGTGCTCGGCGCCGGGCCGGTGAGCATCGACGCCGACTTCTTCGCGGTCGGCGGCCACTCGCTCCTTGCGACGCGCGTCATCTCGCGGGTGCGCGAAGCCTTCGGCGTGGACCTCCCCCTGCGCGCGCTCTTCGAGGAGCCCACCGCGGCCGGGCTTGCCACGCGGGTGGACGCCATGCTGCGCGCGGGCGGCGCGACGCAGGCGCCCCCGCTGGTGCGCGTCTCGCGCGATGGGGAGATCCCGCTCTCCTTCGCGCAGCAGCGCCTCTGGTTCCTGGACCGGATGGAGCCCGGGAGCGCCACCTACAACATGCCCGCCGCGCTGCGCCTCCGCGGTGCCCTGGACGTGAACGCGCTCCGGCGCAGCTTCACCGCGCTGGTGGAGCGTCACGAGTCGCTG
>JAFAYN010000357.1 GCA_019240375.1 Gemmatimonadota bacterium | reverse complement strand
GCTCTTCGTAGGCGAGCCGGGCGACGCGGGGCGGCTGCACGTGAAGCTGGACTTCGTGATCCCCCAGTACCGCGACTTCAAGATCGGGCGCTACCTGTTCGCCGAGGAGGCGGAGTTTTTCCGCGCCCGCGGGATCCGGGAGATCGTGAGCGCCCCCGGGAACCCGGAGCACGCGGACTACCTGCGCCGGGTGGGGTTCGCGCCCACCGACCTGGCCGACCCGGCGGCTCCCTACCGCCTCGCGCTGTAGGAGGCGCCCATGGCCAGCAAGGGGAGCGGGTGGCGGACCTTCGAGCGCGACGGCTTCGAGATCCTGGTGGGGAAGGGGGCGAAGGAAAACGACCAGCTCACCTTCCGCGTGGCCGCGCCGCAGGACCTGTGGCTGCACGCCTCCGGCTACGCGGGGAGCCACGTGGTGATCCGCAACCCCGAGCGGCTGGCCGACGTCCCCCGCGAGGTGCTGGAGTGCGCGGCCCAGCTCGCCGCCTACCACTCCAAGGCGCGCGAGGCACGCGGCAAGATCGACGTGCACGTGTGCCGGGCGGCGGACGTGCGCAAACCCCGCGGCTTTCCTCCCGGGAAGGTGGAGCTGCGCCGCTGGGACAGCGTCAAGGTGTACCCTCGCAATCCTTTTCCCGACGATCCTGCCTGACCCGGCGTTTCGTGCGGGACGGCTGGCGTCTTCGTGGTCGGTCGGCGGGTGCTCCTCGCTCCAGAGGGTGCGTAACTCGGTCGCTGCGCTCCCTCAGACATACGCCCCTCTTCCGGAGGAGCACCCACCTCCCTGCCGGCTTCTACCGCGGGTTTCCCTCTCGACCTCCTCCCCGCAGGCCTCATGATCCTGCTCCCCCACTTCACCCGCTCGCTGCTGACCCGCTCGCTCGTCACCTGGCTCTTCGTGCGGGCGGTGGTTACGGTGGGGAGCGCGGCGCTGGGCGTGCCACCCGACCCTCCCTTTTCCATCCCTCCCCTGGCGGTGGTGCTGGTGGTGGGGATCGTGGCGGTGGTGGGGTGGGTGTACGCCCGCCGGCGCAACGAGGACCAGTTCCTGCTCTGCCTGGGCTACGGTCCGGTGCGGCTGCTCGGGATGCTGGCGCTCCCCGCGCTCCTGCTGGAGCTGGGGATCGGGATCGCGGCGCGCTTGTGAGCGTGGTGCTCCGCGCCGATTCGGTCGGCAAGGCGTTCCGCGGACGGGTGGTGCTCACCTCCGCGTACTTCGAGGCGGCGGCGGGAGAGGTCACGGCGCTGATGGGGCGCAACGGCTCCGGCAAGTCCACCCTGCTCAAGATCGCGGCGGGGTGGGTGCGCCCGGACCACGGCTTCGTGGAGTTCCTGGGCCGCCGCTACCTGCGTCCCCGGCCGGGGAAGGTGGCGGCGGCGGGGCTCTTCCACCTCCCGGTGGACCGCTCCATTCTTTCGCCCCACTTCACCCTGGGGGAGCACCTGGACGCGCTGGAAAAGCGCTTCGGCAGGGGGGAGCGCCGGGCGCTGCTGGAGCGGCTGGGGATCGCCCGGGTGGAGGCGGTGCGCTGCGCCGCGCTCTCGGGCGGGGAGCGGCGGCGGGCGGAGGTCGCGGTCGCGCTGCTGCGCCGCCCGGTCTGCCTGCTGGCCGACGAGCCGTTCCGCGGGGTCGATCCCAAGGACGCCGAGGTGGTGCAGGCGGCGCTGCGCGACCTGGCGCGCGAGGGGTGCGCGGTGGTGCTCACCGGGCACGAGATGGGGTGGGTGCTGGAGCTGGCGGACCGGTTCGTCTGGGTGCGCGACGGGAGCACGCAGCCGCTGGGAGATCGCGGCGAGACGCTGGCGCACTGGCGCTTCCGCCGCGAGTACCTGGGCGTCCGGAGCCAGGATACTCTTTCACGACTTCACGACGATTAAGGGAGGTAGCGATGGTCCCGGTGGAACTGCGGCAGCTCATGCGGCACATGGAGTGGGCCGACTCGCTGGCCTGGAACGCGGTGCTCACCCACCCGGCGTCGGAGGGGGACGCACCGACGCGGGAGCGGCTGATGCACGTCCACGGCGTGCAGTGGGCGTACCTCCAGATCTGGCGCGGCGAGCCGCTCGACCTGCCGGATCCCTCGTCCTTCCACGACCTGCCCGCGGTCCGCGCCTGGGGCCGCGGATACCATGCCGCCGCGGTCGGGTTCATGGAGTCGCTGGACCCGGCCACCCTGGGGAACGAGATCCATTTCCCCTGGGCCGCGCAGCTGGTGCAGCGGTTCGGGGCTCTCCACCCCTCCACCCTATCGCAGACCATTCTCCAGATCACTTCCCACTCCACCTACCACCGCGGGCAGGTCAACGCCCGGCTGCGCGAAATCGGTGGGGAGCCGCCGCTGACGGACTTCATCGTCTGGGTCTGGCGGGGGGAGCCCGCCCCGGAGTGGCCGTCGGAGGGCGGCTAGGGTGTGTCCGACGGGGTCTCGCACTCGCTCCGCTCGCCCTGCGGGCGTGAGATCTCCCTGCTCCGCGTGCCGCCGAGCTTGCGGTCGGGCCCGGCTTCCGTGCACCCCGATCAGAAATCTTGTAGTCACATTGTGCGGGTATTATCCTGTTTTCTCGCCGGAGTGTAGTATCCGGTGCATAGATCGTAGACCTTCCTGCAGGTTCATCGTGGTCGGTAGTGCCTTTCTCGCTCAACACTCGTAGTTCCTCTTCAACACGAAATGGAGGTACGCATGGCCAAGTGTCCGGGGTGCAACGGGACGGGAGATTGTGGCCGGTGCGACGGAACCGGCAGGATCTCGGGAACTTTCTCCATCTCCAACTGCCCCAAGTGCGGTGGCACCGGGAATTGCACCGTGTGCCGCGGGTCGGGAAAGTCGTAGCCGACACGATCGGCCATTGATCTCCTCAATACCTGCCGGAGGTGATGATGAACTTCTTGGAATTCGTTTCTCAAAAAGCACAGGCGTGTGGCTGGAGCATCTCCGAGGTCGTCAGCGAGAGCATGGTGTCCCTGAACTTTTCGGTCGAAGGCAGGGCCGAGAAGGTATACGTCAGGCCGTGTGGGAAGACCGCGGACGACAACACGGTCATCGAGTTCAAATCGAGCGGCCTCGTCGTACCGGACGACGAAACGCTGGCGCACGACCTTGGCTTCGCACTCCTTCGCCGCAACGGCGACATGCTGATGGGACACTGGGGGATCGAGGAGGTCGGGGGAGCACAGTATTTCACCATCTTCGTTACCCAGATCGCCAACACCATGGACATGGATGAATTCAAGGGGGCCGTGAACGCGATCCTCGGTGAGCGAAGCAGGTTCAACAAGGTGCTCCAGAGCGCGACCATCGGCTTCTGACCCGCGGTGGTCGGGGACCGCGGCGAGCTGCCGGCGCCCCGGTTCCCGGAGATCCCTGGCTGACGAGAAGGCCGGTCATAGGGCGCCTGACCCATGCGTTCCCGGCGGATCCTCCCGATCTTCGTTTCCGCCGCGCGGCTTTCGCCACGCGGCGCGGGGCGATAGGTTGGCCCCTGCCGGGGACGGACCGGCTTTCTCTTCAGACTACTTACCGGGGATTTCCAATGCGCAAGCTTTTCGTGGCCGCGGTGCTCGGTGTGGGGCTGGTGGGTTCCGCGAGCGCTTCTCTCGCCCAGTCGATCCTTCCCCTGTCGGCCGAGGTGCGCGTCGGGGCCGCCATCCCGACCGGCGACTTCTCGGACGGGGTCAAGACGGGCTCCTCCTACGGCGCGACCGTCAAGTTCTCGGTGATGCCGATGATCGCCCTCTACGGCGGGTGGGAGCAGGCCGTCTTCAAGGCGGAGGACGACCCGGACTTCCAGGGGACGGACGTGAAGATCAGGGACACGGGCGTTCGCGCCGGGGCGGAGCTGCGGATCCCGCTGGTTGGGATGGTGACGGGGATCAGCCCCTACGTGCAGGCGGGCGCCCTGTTCAACAAGGCCACGGCCAGCCTGAGCGACGACACCGGGGGGAGCCTGGACATCAACTCGGACCGGGGCCTCGGCTTCGAGGTGGGTGCCGGGGCGGGGATCCGCATCGCGCCGACCATCTCGCTGGTGCCGGAGGTGCGCTACCGCACCTACAAGCCCGACTTCGGGGACCAATCGGGGGACAGCAACCTTTCCTACTTCAACGTGGGGCTGGGGGTTTCGGTCCACCTCTGACCGGGAGGGTCGGGTAGCACGGGGAGGGCGG
>JAFAYN010000356.1 GCA_019240375.1 Gemmatimonadota bacterium | reverse complement strand
GTACGCTTCGCGCGTGGCGGCGACCAGGTTGGCGAGCGAGCCGTGCTGGACCCACACCCCCTTGGGGCGCCCGGTCGAGCCCGAGGTGTAGATCACGTACGCAAGGTGCTCCGGCCCCGCCAGCGGCGCCGGCTCGTCCGCGCTCTCTTCCGCGAGGGCGGCGGAGTCCAGGCGCACCACGGCGGCCCCGTGCTCCGGGAGCGCGTCGGCCGCGCTCCCGGCGGTGACCAGCACCGGGAGCGCGGCGTCGGACAGGATGTAGCCCAGGCGCTCGGAGGGGTAGCCCGGGTCGAGCGGGACGAAGGCGCCGCCGGACTTGAGGATGCCGAGCACGCCGACCAGCATCTCCGCCGAGCGCTCCACGCACAGACCGATGGGGACCTCCGGCCCGACGCCCAGGCGGCGCAGGTGGTGGGCGAGGCGGTTGGCGCGCGCGTCCAGCTCGGCGTAGGTCAGCGTCTCGCCCTCGAACGTCACCGCGGGCGCGTCGGGCGTGCTCGCGGCCTGCGCGGTAATCTGCTCGTGGACGGGGCGCGCGGGGTAGTCGCGCGCGGTGGCGTTCCAGGCGCGCAGCACCTGCTCCCGCTCCGCGCCCGCCAGCAGCTCGATCTCCGCCACCGGGCGCTCGGGGCGGGCGACCATCGCGGCGAGGAGCCGGCGGAAGTGCTCCACCATCCGCTCGATGGTGGCGGCCTCCCACAGCTCGGCGCGGTAGGAGAGTGCCCCCCCCAGCGTCCCGCCCCCCTCCCCCAGGTTCAATCCCAGGTCGAACTTCGCCACCTCGTCCGCCCCGGGGAGCGTTTCCATCTCCAGCTCGCCCAGGCGCAGTTCCCCCTCGTCCACGTTCTGGAGGGCGAACAGGACCTGGAAGATCGGCGTGTGCTGCAGCGAGCGCTCCGGGGCCAGCTCCTCCACCAGCCGCTCGAAGGGGACCTCCTGGTGCGACCGCGCCTCCAGCACCGCCTCGTGCGCGCGCCGCACCAGCTCGCCCGCGTCGGGGGTGCCGGACAGGTCGGTGCGCAGCACCAGGGTGTTGATGAAGAAGCCGATCAGCCCCTCGGTCTCCACCCGGTCGCGCCCGGCGACCGGGGAGCCGACCACCACGTCGTCCTGCCCGGCCCAGCGCGCCAGGAGCGCCTGCCACCCGGCGAGGAGCACCGTGAAGAGGGTGGTCCTTTCCGCCTGGGCCAGGGCGCGGAGCCCGGCGGTGACGGCCGTGGGGACGAACACCTCCACCACGGACGCCCGCGTCCCCTGCCGCAGCGGGCGGGGGTGGTCGGTGGGGAGCTCCAGCGTCGGCGGCGCCCCGGCCAGGCGCTCGCGCCAGTAGGCGAGCTGCGCTTCCAGCCGCTCGCCGGAGAGCTGCTCGCGCTGCCAGACGGCGAAGTCCGCGTACTGGATGCGCAGCTCCGGAAGCGGCGAGGGGCGTCCCGCCGAGTACGCGGCGTACAGCTCGGAGACCTCGCGGGTCAGCACCCCCGTGCTCCACCCGTCGGAGATGATGTGGTGCAGCGCGAACAGCACCACCGCGCTCCCCTCCCCCTCCCGCAGCAGCGTGCAGCGCAGCAGCGGCCCCCGCTCCAGGTCGAACGACTGCAGGGCCGCCCCGTCCGCCAGCCGGAGGGTCTCGCGCTCGCGCTCCGCCTCCGGGAGCCCGCCCAGGTCCACCGTCGGGAGGGGGACCGGCGCCGGCTCGCGGACCACCTGCACCGCGGCGCCGTCCACCTCGGCGAAGACGGTGCGTAGCGTCTCGTGGCGCCGCACGATCTCGGTGAGGGCGCGCCGCAGCACGGACACGTCCAGCCCGCCGCGCAGCCGCAGGGCGAAGGGGATGTTGTACGCGGCGGTGCCGGGGTCGAGCCGGTCGATCAGCCAGAGCCGCTGCTGCGCGAAGGAGAGCGGGAGCGGGCCGGTGCGCGGGACCGGGACGATCTCCCGGAAGCCGTTCCGCCCCCGGACCCGGTCGCGCAGGAGCTTCTGGAAGGCCAGGCGCTGCTCCGGGGAGAGCTGCGCGATCCGGTCGGACACGCCGGGCGCCTCGGGCGCCTCCTCCGCCCCGGCGCGGGCCAGCGTCGCGTCGATCCACTCCGCCATCCCGGCCAGGGTGGGGTGCTCGAACACGACCCGCAGCGGCAGCTCCACCCCCGGCGCTTCGCGCACCCGGGCCACCACCCGCGTCGCCATCAGCGAGTGCCCGCCCAGCTCGAAGAAGTGGTCGTGGACCCCCACCCGCTCGACGCCCAGCACCTCGGCCCAGATCTCCGCCAGCCGCTCCTCGGTGGGGGTGCGCGGGGCCACGTACTCGGTGAGGGGGGCGGCGTCCGGGGCGGGGAGCGCCCGCCGGTCCACCTTGCCGTTGGAGGTGAGCGGGAGCGCGTCCAGCGTGACGAACGCACTCGGCACCATGTACTCCGGGAGCCGCTCCGCCAGGTGGGCGCGCAGCTCGCCCGGCGCGGGGTCGGCCGCGCCCTCGGCCGTGAGGTAGGCGACCAGGCGCGCCCCGCCGGGGGCGTCCTCCCGCGCCATGACGAACGCCTCGCGCACCCCCGGGTGCTCGGCCAGGACGGCCTCCACCTCGCCGGTCTCGATGCGGAAGCCACGGATCTTGACCTGGTGGTCGATCCGCCCCAGGAACTCCAGGTTCCCATCCGCCAGCCAGCGGGTCCGGTCGCCGGTGCGGTACAGGCGCGCCCCGGCCGCCCCGCGCGCGAAGGGGTCGGGGACGAAGCGCTCCGCGGTCAGCTCCGGGCGCCCCAGGTAGCCGCGCCCCACCCCCGCCCCGCCGATGAACAGCTCGCCGGGAACGCCGACCGGGACCGGCTGCAGCGCGGCGTCCAGCACGTACACCCGGGCGTTGGCGACCGGCTTCCCAATCGGGAGGTTGGCCCAGCGCCGCCCGTCGTCCCCCGCTTCCAGGCGCAGGGTGGTGGTGGTGCACGCCGTTTCGGTGAGGCCGAACACGTGCACCAGCGGACGGCGCAGCCGGGCCCACTCGGCCAGCCGCTCGGGGAGGACGCGCTCCCCGCCCACCAGGACGAAGCGCACCCGCTCCGGGAGCCGCGCCCGCGACCGGACCAGCTCGTGCACCCACTCGTGCCAGTACGCGGTGGGGAGCTCGAAGCCGGTGACCTCCTCCCGCTCCACCACCCGCAGCAGCTCGCGCGGCTCGAACAGTTCCCCCGACGAGAACACCACCGCCGCCCCCGACAGCCAGGCCGGGAACAGCTCCTCCACCACCACGTCGAACCCCGGCGAGGCGAACTGGAGCACCCGGTCGCCCGGCCCCAGCTCCAGCCGCGCGGCCATGTCCAGCGCGAAGGCGACCGCCGCCCGGTGCTCCACCATCACCCCCTTGGGGCGGCCGGTGGAGCCGGAGGTGTAGATCACGTACGCGAGCGCCTCGGCCGGGACGGGGTGCTCCGCGGCGGCGTCCTCCTCCGCCCCGGGGTCCGCGTCCAGCGCCACCGTCCCGATCCCGCTCCCCGCGAAGCGCCCGGCCAGCGCCGCCTCGGTCAGGAGCACCCGGGCCCCGGCGTCGCGCAGCATCCAGGCGAGCCGCTCGTCGGGGTACGCCGGGTCGAGCGGGAGGTAGGCGGCGCCGGCCCGCAGCGCGCCCAGGATGGCGACCGCCATCGCCGGGCCGCGCCCGGTGCACACCGCCACCACGCTCTCCGGCCCCACCCCCCGCGCCCGCAGCCGGTCGGCCAGGCGGGCGGAGCGCCGCTCCAGCTCGGCGTAGGGGAGCACGGCGCCGTCGTGGACCACGGCGGGGGCGTCCGGGGTGCGCGCGGCCTGCATCGCGAACAGCTCGTGCAGGGTGGCGTCGCGGGGGAGCTGCCGCTCCGTCGCGTTCCACCCCTCCACGATCCGCCGCCGTTCGTCCGGGGCCAGGAGCGACAGAGCGGAAAGGCGGCGCTCCGGGTGCGCGGCCATCTCCCGCAGCAGCGCCGCGTAGTGGTCCAGCATCCGCCGCACCGTTTCGGGCTCGAACAGCTCGGTCCGGTAGCGGATCCCGCACTCCAGCACCCCCTCGATCTCCACCGCCACCAGGGTCAGCTCGAACGGGTCGGTGTCCCCCTCCACCGGGATCTGCTCCATCCGCAGCGCCCCCAGGTCCAGCTGCTCCCGGGTGGCGTTCTGCAGGGTGAACATGACCTGGAAGAGCGGGGTGTGGCGCAGCGTCCGCTCGGGGGCCAGCTCCTCCACCAGCCGCTCGAAGGGGAGGTCCTGGTGGGCGTACGCCTCCAGCGTGGTTTCCCGCGTCCGCCGGACCAGCTCACGGACGGTGGGGTCGCCGGACAGGTCGGTGCGCAGCACCAGGGTGTTGACGAAGAAGCCGACCAGCCCCTGCACCTCGGCGCGGGTCCGCCCCGCGATGGGGGTCCCCACGACGACGTCCTCCTCGCCGGTGTAGCGGGACAGGAGGAGCTGCCCCGCCGCCAGGCAGACCATGAACAGCGTGGCCCCCTCGCGGTGCGCCAGCTCCCGCACCGCCGCGTCCACCTCGCGCCCCAGCGGGAGGGTCAGGGTGACCGCGCGCGGGTCCGGCACCGCCGGGCGGGGTCGGTCGGCGGGGACCTCCAGCACCGGGGGAGCGCCGCGCAGCCGCTCCGTCCAGTACCCCAGCTGGTCGCGCAGCGTCCCGCTCGCCGCGCTCGCCCGCTCCCAGGCGGCGTAGTCGGCGTACTGCAGCTCCAGCTCCGGGAGGGGGGAGGGGCGCCCCTCCCCGAAGGCCCGGTACAGCTCCGACAGCTCGCGGACCACCACCCCGAACGACCACTCGTCGCTGGCGATGTGGTGCAGGGTGAAGAGCACGGCGGCGTCCTCCTCTCCCAGCCGCACCAGGGTGGCCCGCATCGTCCAGTCGCGCCCCAGGTCGAAAGGGCGCCGCTGCTCCCCGTCCACCAGGGCGCGGAGCACCCGCTCCCGCTCCGCCTCCGCCAGTCCGCCCAGGTCCACGCGCGGGAGGTGGAGGGGCGAGGGGGGGAGGACCCGCTGCACCGGCCCCCTTTCCCCCTCCTCGAACACGGTGCGCAGCGGCTCGTGACGCCGCACGATCTCGGCGAGGGCGCGCTCCAGCGCCGCCACGTCCAGCCTCCCCCGCAGCCGCAGGGGGAAGGACAGGTTGTTGGCGGCGGTCCCCGGCTCCATCCGCTCCATGAACCAGAGGCGCTGCTGCGCGAACGACAGCGGCGCGGGGCCGTCCTCCTCCCGCCGGCGGATCCCGTGGCGCGCGGCCGCCTCCGCCTGCAGCAGCTTCTGCAGGAGGAGACGGCGCTCGGGGGAAAGGCTCGCCAGGCGGTCTGCGATCTCGCTCATCGTTCCGGTGTGCGGGTCCGACGGGCCCCGGGGGAGGTCACCCCTCCCTCAGGAGCCGCATCACTTCCTCTTCCGACATCTCGGCCAGGCGCTCCAGCTCCTCGGCCAGCTCCCAGTCGTCCACCTCCACCGTCGGCTGGTGGGCGGCGAGCTTCTCGGCGAGCATCGCCACCGTGGGCGACTCGAACAGCGCCCGCAGCGACGTTTCCACCCCGAACGACTTGCGGATCCGGGAGATCACCCGCGTGGCGAGCAGCGAGTGCCCGCCCAGCTCGAAGAAGTCGTCGTCCACCCCCACGCGCTCCAGCCCGAGCACGTCGGCCATGATCTCGGCCAGGATCTCCTCCACCGGGGTGCGCGGGGCCACGTACTCCCGCGCGGGGTGCTGGGCCCCCTCCGGCGCCGGGAGGGCGCGCCGGTCCAGCTTCCCGTTGGGGGTCAGGGGGAAGCTCGCCAGGGCGGTGAAGCTCCCCGGGACCATGTAGTCCGGGAGGTGCTCCCGGAGCCAGGCGCGCAGCTCCGACGGCGCGGCCCCCTGCGCGGGAAGGGTGTACGCCGCCAGCTGCGGCGTCCCCGCCGCGTCGGGGCGCACCACCACCACCGCGTCCTCCACCTGCGGGTGCCGGCGCAGGACGCTCTCGATCTCGCCCAGCTCGATGCGGAAGCCGCGCACCTTGACCTGGTGGTCGGTGCGCCCCAGGTACTCCA
>JAFAYN010000307.1 GCA_019240375.1 Gemmatimonadota bacterium | reverse complement strand
GCGGAAAAGCCGGTGCTGGCGCCCCACGCGGAGGGCTTCACCCTGGAGCCGCGCATGACCGACGCCTGGTTCCGCGGCGAGGAGGCGCGCCGGATCGCCGAGTCGATCGTCTCGTTCCAGACGCCGTCCGGGGGGTGGTCCAAGCGGATGGACTTCACCCGTCCCCGCCGCCCCGGCGAGAGCTGGGCCAGCGAGGGGAGCTGGGCGTGGATCGGCACCTTCGACAACGGCGCCACCTCCACGCAGCTCCGCTACCTCGCACGGATGGAGCGGGCGCGCCCCGACGCGCGCTGGCGGCGGGCGTACCTGCGAGGGCTGGACTACGTACTCATGGCGCAGTTCCCCACCGGGTGCTGGCCGCAGGTGTACCCGCTGGTCGGCTCGTACCACGACGCGGCCACCTTCAACGACGACGCCACCGTCAACGTGCTGCGGGTGCTGCGGGAGGTGTCGCGCGGCGAGGTGGGTTTCGTCCCGGAGGCGAAGCGGCGCGAGGCGGCTGCGGGGCTGCGCCGCGGGGTGGAGTGCATCCTGGGAAGCCAGGTGGTGGTGGACGGACGCCCCACCGTGTGGGGGCAGCAGCACGACCCGCTGACGCTGGCGCCGGTGAAGGCGCGCGCCTACGAGCTGGTGTCGCTGACCGGGCGGGAGAGCGCGTCCATCGTGAACCTGCTCCTCGAAGTCGACCAGGGAAACCCCCGCGTGGCGACGGCGGTGCGCGGGGCGGTGCAGTGGTTCCGGGACACGGCGCTGTACGGCTACGACTACGCCCCCAAGAAGGAATTGACGCCCCGGCCGGGCGCGGGACCGATCTGGGCCCGCTTCTACGAGATCGGGACCAACCGCCCTATGTTCAGCAACCGCGACGGGGTGGTGCGCTACTCCTTCGCGGAGCTGGAGCCGGAGCGGCGCTACGGCTACGGCTGGTACACCGACGAGCCGGCGACCACGCTGCGCAGGTACGAGCGCCGGGCGGGCGCGTGGGCCGCGACGCCGGGACGCGCCGCGAGGGGAGCCGTGTCGGCCGTGGTGGACGCGCGCTACACGGGGGAGGAGGGGGCGCCGGTGGCGGGCGTGCGGACTTACCGCACCATCGGCGCGGCGCTGGCCGCCGCACCCGCCGACGGGACGGCGCCCTACGTGATCTCCATCCGCGACGGTCGCTACCGTGAGAAGCTGAGCGTGGAAAAGCCCAACGTCCACTTCGTCGGCCAGAGCCGCGACGGCACCGTGCTCACCTACGACGCGGCGGCGGGGATGAAGGCTCCAGGCGGGTGGCAGTACGGGACGCGGGGGAGCTGGACGCTGCGGATCGCCGCGCCGGGGTTCCGGCTGGAAAGCATGACGGTGGAGAACGCCTTCGACTACCCGGCCAACGCCACGAAGCCGGACTCTGACCGGAGCAAGCTCCAGGGGACGCAGGCCGTGGCGGTGATGATGGACGAGGGGAACGACCGGACGGTGTTCCGCGACTGCCGGATCACCGGGTACCAGGACACCCTCTTCCCCAACGCGGGGCGGAGCTGGTTCAACCGGTGCACGGTGGTGGGGAGCGTGGACTTCATCTTCGGGGCGGGGGTGGCGGTGTTCGAGGACGACGACATCGTCTCGCGCGACCGGGGGAGCGTCACGAGCAACGGCTACGTCACCGCCCCGAGCACCCCGATCTCACGGCCGTACGGCTTTCTCTTCCTCCGCAGCCGGTTGAAGAAGGAGACCCCGACGATGGCGCCGAACTCGGTGACGCTGGGGCGCCCCTGGCACCCTTCCGGCCGGCCGGATGCCGTCGGGAGCGCGGTGTTCGTCGACACCTGGATGGACGACCACGTCGGCACGAAGGGGGTGGGACACCATGAACAGCACCGACGCGGCGGGGAACCGGGTGGTGAATCGGCCCGAGGACGCGCGCTTCTTCGAGCACGGGAGCACCGGCCCGGGGGCGGTCGCCAGCCCGTCGCGCCGGGTGCTGACCGACGCGCAGCTCCGCGACTACACGGTGGACAAGGTGCTGGGAGGGTGGAAGCCGGAGCGGTGAGGCGGCACGCCGCCCGCCGAGCCCACCGACCCGGCTACCGCGACACCTGGCTCATGAGCCAGTCGTGCTCCCACAGCCCTCCGTGCCCGTGCTGCCGCAGCACCATCGCGATCTGCGCCCAGTGGCGGATCCCGTGGACCAGGGTGTGGACCACGACCTTGTGCGCGCTCGCTTCGATCCGGCCGAGCCTGCGGGTGTCCGAGACCAGCACCCGGTCCAGCGCCTCGGGGGAGGCCTCCCGGAGGAAGCGGTCGCGGAGCGATGCCGCGGTCCGGTGGATCTCCCACAGCTCCTCGACGCTTCCGTCCGCCATCTCCTCGTACCCGGTCACCGGCTCGCCGAGGAGCCGCTGCGCGTAGCGAAGCTCGACCGCGAAGACGTGCTGGACCAGGGTGCGGACCGTTCCCTCGGCGCCCGGCCCGAGCGGGAGATCGAGCACCCCGGCCGGCGCGCTCTCGAACCACTCCCGCCACCGCTCCGTTTCCCCGTCCACGTACGCTGCGAGCGTGTCGATCCCGACGATGGGTGCAGCCATGCTGGTATCCTCCGGTGTCGAAGTGGTGTTCCGCTCTCCCGCAGGATCTTGCCGCGCCAGCGTGATGCCGTCAATCTTGATCGACGAATCAACCTTCAGCCGGGGAGGTGCCCGTGGCGAGAAGAGCGTATCTCACAGCGGAGGAGGCCCGACGCGAGCTGGGCGTCGCGGCGCAGACGCTGTACGCGTACGTGAGCCGGGGGCTGATCCGCTCGGAGCCGAGCCCGGACGGACGACGGACGCGCCGCTACCACGCGGAGGACGTGCGCCGGCTGAAGGAGCGCAACGACGCGCGGCGCGACCCGGACGCGGCCGCCGGAGGGGCGCTCCACTGGGGAGCCCCGGTGCTCGATTCGGCGTTGACGCTGATCACGGACGGACACGTCCACTACCGCGGGGAGGACGCGGTGGAGCTGTCGCGCGAGCGCACGGTCGAGGAGGTCGCCGCGCTGCTCTGGACAGGGAACCCGAGCGTGCCGGGCGACTGGTTCGACGGGCCCCCGCCGGAGCTGCGCGTGGAGCGGGGGATGGACCCCCTGCGGGCGATGCAGGTCCAGCTGGCGCGGGCGGAGGCCGGTGACCCGTCGGCGTGGGACCTGCGGCCGGAGCGGGCCGCCCGCACCGGTGCGCGCGTGCTCCGGCACATGGTGGCGGTCGCGGCGGGAGGCGTCGGCGACGCGGGCTCCCTCGCCGCCGCGCTCCAGGCCGCGTGGGCGCCGGAGTGGCCGGAGGCGGAGCCGCTGATCGGGGCCGCGCTGGTCCTGCTGGCCGACCACGAGCTGAACGTGGCGTCGTTCACCGCGCGGTGCGTCGCCTCCGCGGGCTCGACCCTCCACGCGGCCGTCGCCGCCGGGATCGGGGCGATGCACGGGGTCCACCACGCTCGCCACGTCGAGCGCGTGGAGGCGCTCTTCGCCGAGGTGGGCGATCCGCGCCGCGCGCGGGAGGTGCTGGAAGCGCGGCTCCAGCGCGGCGAGGGAGTCCCCGGGTTCGGCCACCGCCTCCACCCATCGGGCGACCCGCGCGCCACGGAACTGCTGCGGCGCGTTCGCGCCCTCGATCCGGGGAGTCTCGCGCTGGCGCTCGCCGACGCGATCGCCGGGGCGGGGGAAGCCCTGCTCGGCGACCGGCCGACAGTGGAGGTGGGGCTCGTCGCGCTGGCGCGGTCGCTGGGGCTCCCGGCCGGCTCCCCGCTGGTGCTCTTCGCTCTCGGCCGCTCACTGGGGCTCATCGCCCACGCCATCGAGCAGTACGGCTCGCGGGACGTGCTCCGCCCGAGGGCCCGGTACACGGGACCGCTGCCCACGGGGTGACCGCGCCAGGCGGTCGTGAGTCGGCTCCCCTATCCCTCGTCGGCCGCCACGTAGGTCGCGAACAATTCCTCGATCACCGCGGTGGGGTCCTCGCACACGCCGCCGTGCACCGGGCCGCTCTGGATCACGTCCGAGCGGGGCGCGGTGAGCCAGTGGAAGCGCTCGGAGCGCGGCGCCAGGGCGACGGGGCCTGCGGTGGGGTCGCCCTCGCACACGGAGCGGATGGCGCGCAGGTAGCGGGCGAGCAGCTCGGGATCCACGTCGGGGACGCGCCGGCCGAGCGTTTCGGCGTCGGTGAGGACGCGCATCTCCAGGAACTCGCGGGTGCGGGCGTGGAGCACCACCCCCACGGGGACGAAGGCGCCGGTGAAGGGGTGCGGGACCACGCGCACGACCGCGAAGTCGTAGGCGCACCAGGAGGCGAGGTCGGCCATCGCGCTCACCGCCTGGACGAGAGGGGGCGCGGCGGCTCGCGCAGCCGCCGCTCGCGCGCCTCGACCGCCTCCGCGACGAAGGCGCGCGGCTCCCGCAGCCGCGTGGTCAGGTAGGCGCCGTACCGCTCGCGCGCCGCCGCGGCCGAGGGGAAGTCGGCGGCGAGGGCGGGGTCCTCCCACAGCTCGTCCGGGACCAGGCGGAGGATCGCGGCGATCCGCTCGTCGGTGAAGAGCGCGGCCAGCTCCGCGTCCGCTTCCTCCAGGCTCCCGCTCAGCGGCAGGAGGACGTGGTCGCGGATCAGCGGGAACGGGGTGCGGGTGCGCGCCTCGTCCACGCCGGGCCAGTTGTGCTGCGCGTACAGCGCCGCGCCGTGGTCGATCAGCCAGAGCCGGTGGTCCCACACCAGCAGGTTGGCGTTGCGGCCGGTGCGGTCGGGATTGGTGGTGAAGGCGTCGAGCCAGACGATCCGCGCCGCCAGGGCGGGGGAGACCATGTCGCCGGCCGCGCGCGCGTCGAAGTTGAAGGCGCCGTCCAGGTAGCGCAGCCCCACGTTGACGCCCTCGCTCGCCCGGAGCAGGTCCTGGATCTCCGGGTCGGGCTCGCTCCGGCCGAAGTCGGGGAGGAGCTCGATCAGCGCCAGCTCGGGGACGGGGAGCCCGGCGGCCCGGGCGAGGAGCCCCACCACCAGCTCGGCGACCAGCGCCTTGGCGCCCTGGCCCGCCCCACGGAACTTGGCGACGAAGAGGCCGCCCCCGTGGGTGTCCACCACGGCGGGGAGCGTTCCCCCCTCGCGCAGCGGCTGCACGTAGCGCGTCGCGGTCAGGCGGGGGAGGTCGAGCGTGCCCCCGGGGGGCGGCGGTGCGGCTGCGGTCATGGCCTTTCGAGGGGCGTGAGTCGGGCGGGTCGGGCACGGCGGCCCAATATACGTCGTGAGGGGACGCCTGGCGAAGACGCGCGCGGCGGATTACAATTTCGGTGGATTTTGTTCCGAACGAGAACAAAGCCGCCAGGCTTCACCCGTTCCTCCCCGGAGGTGTTCCGTTGCGCATCCCGCTCCGAGCCGCGGCCCTCGCGCTCGCCTGCGCCCTGGGGGCGTGCACGCCGGCCGGTCCGGCGGCGCCCTCGCCCCGTCCGGCGCCGCTCGACTCGCTGGCCCGCGCCGGGCTGGACTTCGCCGCGAGCCAGTACCGCCGGGCAGCCGCGGCCGGCGATCCCGCGCGCGGGTACCCGCGCTCCACCACCCCGGACGGGACGTGGAGCACCATCCGGATCAACGACTGGACGAGCGGCTTCTTCCCCGGCACGCTCTGGTACCTGTACGCCTACACCCGCGACCCGGAGCTGCGCGCGCAGGCCGAGCGCTGGACGCTCCCCCTGGCCGACATCCCGAAGGGGAAGTACAGCCACGACCTGGGGTTCCAGTTCAACACCTCGTTCGTCAACGCGTACCGCTTCACCGGCGACGACCGCTTCCGCGCCCCGGCGCTGAACGCGGCGGGGCTGCTGGCGGCGCGCTTCAACCCCACCGTCGGCGCGATCAAGTCGTGGGACTGGACCGACCCGAAGCGCCCGTACCCGGTCATCGTGGACAACATGATGAACCTGGAGTTGCTGTACTGGGGCGCCGGGCACGGCGGCGACGCCGGGTGGAAGCCGCTGGCCGCCACGCACGCGCGCACCACGCAGACCAACCACGTGCGCGCCGACGGGGGCTCCTTCCACGTGGTGGTGTTCGACCCGGCGACGGGGGCGGCGCTGGAGCGGATCACGCACCAGGGGTACGCCGACTCGTCCACCTGGGCGCGCGGGCAGGCGTGGCTGGTCTACGGCTTCACCCTCTCCTTCCGGGAGACGGGCGATCCGCGCTTCCTGGCGACGGCGCGCCGCGTGGCCGACTACGCCCTGGCCCGCCTCCCCGCCGACGCGGTGCCGTGCTGGGACTACCAGGCCCCCGGCTGCCCCGCCACCGCCGAGCGCGACGCCTCCGCCGCGGCGATCATGGCGTCCGGGCTGCTGGAGATGAGCACCTACGTCCCCGGCGCGGACGGGGCGCGCTACCGGGGCGCGGCCGAGCGGATCCTGACCAGCCTTTCCTCGCCCGCGTGCCTGGCGCGCGGCACCGGCCAGCCGACGGTGCTCCTGCACAGCGTCGGCAACCACCCGAAGAGCCAGGAGATCGACGTGGGGCTCAACTACGCCGACTACTACTACGTGGAAGCGCTCCTCCGCTACCTGGAGCTGCGCGGCCTCCGCCCGCAGCAGGTGATGCCGCGGAGGGCCCGGTAATGCGCGCAATGCTCCTTCGCGCCGCGCTGGCGCTGACTCTGCTCGCCCACGCCGCCCACGCGCAGGCGCCCGCGCTCGCCCCGGCCGCCGCGCGGGAAGCGGCGCCGCGGCTGCTCGTCCTCCGTGGCGACCTGCTCGCCTCCACCCGCGCCCGGGTGCGCGGCGGCGACCCGTCGCTGAAGCCCGCGGTGGACGCCCTGGTCCACGACGCGGACCGGGCGCTGCGGGAGGGGCCGTTCACGGTCACGGCCAAGAAGCGCGTCCCCGCCAGCGGCGACCGGCACGACTACATGAGCGTGGGCCCCTACTGGTGGCCGGATCCCAGCAGGCCGAACGGGCTCCCGTACGTCCGCCG
This sequence comes from Gemmatimonadota bacterium, assembly GCA_019240375.1. GTDB lineage: Bacteria > Gemmatimonadota > Gemmatimonadetes > Longimicrobiales > Longimicrobiaceae > JAFAYN01. The sequence goes on along the minus strand of JAFAYN010000307.1, from coordinate 5,476 downwards.
CGACGGCCAGCGGAACCCGGAAACCACCAACGACTACGACTCGCCCCGCCAGGCCGCGATGGTGGACGCGGTGGAAACGCTCGCGCTCGCCGGGTACCTGACCGGCAACGCGGCCTACACCGACCGCGCCGCGTACCTGCTGCGCGTCTGGTACCTGGATCCGGCCACGCGGATGAACCCCAACCTCCGCTTCGGGCAGGCGGTCCCCGGGCGCACGGAAGGGCGGGGGACCGGGATCATCGACACGCACCGCCTGGTGCGGCTGGCGGACGCGCTGGGGCTCCTCGCCGCCTCCGGGCGCTGGCCCGCCGCCGAGCAGCAGGGGGTGCGCGACTGGATGCGCGCCTACCTGGGGTGGCTGCGCGACAGCAAAATCGGTCGCGACGAGCAGCGGTCCGCCAACAACCACGGCTCCTGGTACGATGCGCAGGTGGCGGCGCTCGCCCTGTACGTGGGCGACACGGCGACGGCGCGGAGCACGCTGGAGCGCGCCAAGACGCTCCGCATCGTCCGGCAGATCCGCCCGGACGGGCGCCAGCCGCTGGAGCTGGCGCGCACCCGCTCGCTGCACTACAGCGTCTTCAACCTGGACGCGCTGATGGACCTGGCGGAGATGGGGCGCAAAGTGGGGGTGGACCTGTGGGGCTACCGCTCGCCGCAGGGCGGGAGCATCCGCGGGGCGCTGGACTACGTCGCCCCGTACGCCGACCCCGCGAAGAAGTGGCCGGGGCAGGAGATCACCACGATCGAGCCGGACCTGCTGCTGGAGCCGCTGCGCAGGGCGAGGGCGGCGTACGGCGGGGACGCCTACGCCGCGCCTCTCGCCCGCATCCCGGCGTCGGCGGTGTCCGCCAGCCGCGTTCAGCTCCTGTACCCCGAAGTCACCCGTCCATGAGAAACGTCCCCCTCGCGGCCGTCGTCGCCGCGGCGCTCGCCACCGCAGTCCCGGTGCACCCGGTCGCAGCCCAGCTCACCCGCTCCGAGCTGGTGCGGCTGGAGCGGAACCGGGTGATCGCCGCCGCCAATCGGGCGCTGGCTGAAGCGCCGGTGACCATCACCGCGTATCCGGCGGCGCGCAGCACCGGCGGGATCCACGACTACTTCTCGGAGGGCGACTACTGGTGGCCCGACCCGAAGAACCCCGGCGGGCCGTACGTCCGCCGCGACGGGGAGAGCAACCCCGACAACTTCGTCCAGCACCGTGAGGCGCTCCGGCGCATGAGCCAGCTCGTCCCGGCGCTGGTGGCCGCGTACACCGTCACCCACGACGAGCGCTACGCCCGCCAGGCGATGGCGCACCTGCGCGCCTGGTTCGTGGACGAGGGGACGCGCATGAATCCCAACCTCCTCTATGCCCAGGCGATCCACGGGGTGGCGCCGGGGCGGGGGATCGGGATCATCGACACCATCCACCTGGTGGAGGTGGCGCAGGCGATCATGACGCTGGAGCGGATGGGGTACGGCAGGGCCGAGACCCCGGCGGTGAAGGAGTGGTTCCGGCAGTACCTGACCTGGATGACCACGCATCCATACGGGATCGAGGAGCGCGACAACGGCAACAACCACAGCATCTCGTGGGCGCTGCAGGTGGCCGAGTTCGCGAAGCTGGTAGGCGACGAGCCGACGCTGGCGATGGACCGCCGCTTCTTCCGGGAGAAGCTGGTCCCCGAGCAGATGGCTCCGGACGGGAGCTTCCCGAAGGAGCTGGCGCGCACCAAGCCGTACGGCTACTCGCTGTTCACGCTGGACGTGCTGGGGATGACCGCCCAGGTGCTGTCCACCCCGCGGGAAAACCTGTGGACGTGGACCACGCCGGACGGCCGGGGGATGCGGCGCGCGGTCGCCTGGATGTATCCCTTCATCCAGGACCGGTCGAAGTGGCCCAGGCAGCCGGACGTGATGTACTTCGACGCCTGGCCGGTGCGTCAGCCCTCGCTCCTGTTCGCGGGGCTGGCCTTCCCCGATCCACGCTACGTGGCGCTCTGGAAGACGCTGGCCCCGGACCCCACCGTGGAGGAGGTGATCCGCAACACGCCGATCCGCCAGCCGCTGCTCTGGGTGCGCTGAAGGAGCCCCGCCGACGCCCTCGTGCGGGTACCGGCGAAGAGGATCCCGTCGCTCCTACCTGGGCGGCGGCTGCATGTCCGGACTCAGAGTGCCATCATCCGGGCATGCGGGAGGACATAGGATGCCTTGTTCGGTCCAATTCCAGGTCTCCCCGTCCTTCGTCTGCACCGTCAGCTTCAGGATCTGCCCCCTGGGGTCGAACACCGCCAGCGCCGCGTCGCGGAAGGTGAGGGCAAGCTCGGCGGGCTTCGCCCCTCGGTAGACCTTGGTCTGGCGGTACAGCTCCTGGCGTGCTCCCTGTGCGTTCACCACTTCGATCCGGCTGATGTAGCCGGGGTGATACAGCGCTTTTCGCCCAAGACGATCCGCGACCTGGTGCTCCCGGCCGTTCCCGACGCTGGCCAGCGCTCGTTCGGCCGCCGTGGCGTTCGACTCCACCCTGACAGCGGCGCCTGCTGAGGGTGATAGGATGACCAGACTCGTGGAATCCGAGCTGGGCGGGCAGCCGGGAGGACATCTTTCGCCGTTCTCAGCCCAATTCCAAGTCTCCCCATCCTTCGTCTGCACGGAAAGCATCAGGATCTGCCCCTGTGGGTCGAACACCGCGAGGGCTGCATCCCGGAAGTTCAGCGCAAGCTCGGGAGCCTTCGCACCCCGGTAGCCGTACTTCTGGCGGTAGATCTCCGTGCGCGCGCCTCCCGCGCTCGCCACTTCGATCCGGCTGATATAGCTGGGGTGGTAGACGATCTTCTGCCCCTGGTACTCGGCCGCGCGGTGTTCTCGCGCATTCCGCACGCTCGCGAACGCCCGGTCTAATGCTGAAGGGCTTTGTCGCGGCATCGAGGCGGCTCCGGCGGTTGCGACAACCGCGAACGCGGCCAGGAAGATGCTTCGCTTCCTCATGTGCCATCCCCGGTACGAGTGGTCAGGTCGATCTCTTCAATAATTGTCACGAATAGGGCGCAAGGTAGCGAAAGTCAAGCTTCGCGAATCAGGCGTAGCGACGAAGTCCATATCGCTTCGAGCCGAGAGATGGTCAGCTTTTGCCTTCCCGGATCAGGAGACCAAACGACCCCGCCGCGAGGGCCCAACGGACTGCGTCCTGAATCCACACGGCGAAGTGTCACCGACCGGCGACCAGCCGACTTTTCAGCTTACTGGCCGAGCTTGTTGTTCATGGCCCCGCGGCATCTACCGCGGGGCCCCGACTCTCATCCACCGGAATGATCTCTACTGCACCACCAGGTACACGCCCTTGAAGTCCTGGTTGCGGGCCTCGATCACCGCCCGTCCCCCCGGCTCCGGGACGAACTCGATCGCCGCGTGGCCGTTCGCCATCTCGATCACCTGGCTGCGGGTGGGCGTGCCGTAGTCCACCAGCAGGTGCCCCGACCCGTCGTGCGCGAAGTACACGCGCTTGTTGTAGTCCAGGTTGCGGCGCCCCCTGGCGTCCACCACCCACGCCTCCACCAGCACGTTGCCGTTCGGCAGCTTGCGCGAGGAAAGCTCGATGCGGTCGGCCGCTCCGGCCTGGGTGGTGGAGTAGCGCACCCGCAGCGAGTCGGAGGCGCTGGCGGGCTGGCCGGGGCAGCGCGCGTCCAGCCGGTTTTCGCCGTCGGTGAAGTGCACACTCCAGCGCAGCCCCTGCGCGGGGAAGTCCTGCGGGTCGCGGCGCTTCGTCCCCTGGCTGGTCCCGTTGAGGAGCAGCTCCACCGCGTCGCAGTTGCTCCACACCCGCACCGTGCGCGGCTTCCCGGCCGGGCCGCTCCGCTCCGTCCAGGTGTGCGACTCGATGTAGGTGAACTTCGGCGTGGTGGTCCAGTGGCTCCTGTAGACGTAGTAGGCGTCCTTGGGGACGCCGTTCCGGTCCACCAGCCCCTTCTGGTTCACGTACGGGATCGGGTTCTCCGGGCGCAGCGGGGTGGGGAAGTCCTTGAACGCCCACTGCGCGTTCCCGGTCAGCCAGTCCAGCTTCTCGGACACGGTCAGGTGCCAGTCCATCAGGTCGACGATGTAGCTCTCGCTCCAGTCGCCGTTCTGCGCGATGTTCTTCACCTGCGTCTGGGTGGCCGACTCCTCCCACTCGCCGGGGCGGGCCATGCCGGTGCCGCTGATGGTGGTCTCGGTGTGGCGCCCCACGTGGCTGTCGCCGCCGTACTCCATGTGCAGGAAGGTCGGCGAGTTGCGGCGGGTACTTTCCAGCGCCTTCTCGTAGTCGGTGTAGACGCCGTTGTACCACCCGGCCCAGATGGACGGGGAGAAGACGTCCACGATCTTCGCCGCGCCCGGGTACTTGCGCATGGCCGTCACCCGGCCCGGGTCCAGGCGGTGGGCGAGGTCGTTCAGCTCGCGGACGAAGGCGTCCACCGCCTGCGGGTCCTCGCCGCCGGGGAAGTCGGGGATCCAGTCCACCTCGTTCCCCACCGACCAGAGGACGATGCTGGGGTGGTTGAAGTTCTGGCGGATCTGCTCCTCAAGCAGCCGCTTCGTGTTCACCCGCCACTCCGCGTCGCCGACGCCGCCGCGGTTCCAGGGGAGCTCGTCCCACAGGAGGAGCCCCAGCGAGTCCGCGGCGCGGTACACCGCGGGGTCGTGCGGGTAGTGCGCCAGCCGGACGAAGTTGGCGCCCATCCCCCGGATCATCGCCATGTCGCGGCGGCGCAGGGAGTCGGGCATCGCCGCGCCGTAGCCGGCGTAGTCCTCGTGCCAGTGCGTCCCGCGCAGCAGGAGCCGCCTGCCGTTCAGCAGGAAGGGGCCGCCGGGGCGGAACTCGAACCAGCGGAAGCCGAAGCGGTCCGCGACCTCGTCCACCACCCGGTTTCCCTGCCGCAGCCGCACCGTGGCGGTGTAGAGCGCGGGGGAGTCGGGCGACCAGAGCGCCGGCCGGGCGACGGCCGGGAGCGCCACCTCCACCGAGCGGGCGCCGGACAGCGCCGGGAGCGCCTGCACGGCTCGCGCGGCCACCCGGCCGTTCGGGGCGGTGACGACGACCTCCAGCGAGTAGTCGGCCGGGGCGCCGGGGCGGTCCAGCTCCACGGTGACGACGGCGCGCCCGCTGGCCTGGCTCACCTGCGGCGTGCGGACGCGCAGGGCGCGCAGGTGAGTGGCCGGGAGCACGTCGAGCTGCACGTCGCGCGTGATCCCGCCGTCGATGGCGAAGTCCGCCTTCTGCGAGGGGACCACGTGCGGGTCGTACGAGTTGTCCACCCGCACGTCCAGCCGGTTCGCCGCGTCGGGGCGGAGGTACGGCGTCAGGTCCACGTCGAAGCCGACGTACCCGCCCACGTGCCCCCCGGCGCGCCGGCCGTTGACGAACACGTCGGTGGTGATGTTGGCGCCCTCGAAGTGCAGCAGGTAGCGCGACCCCGCCGTGTCCCCCACCGCGATCTCGCGGCGGTACCAGCTCGCG
>JAFAYN010000195.1 GCA_019240375.1 Gemmatimonadota bacterium | reverse complement strand
CCGAAGGCGGCGGTCTTGAACGCCGCCATCCCCACGTCGTGGTAGGGGGCGATCACCGCGTCGAACTCGCCCCGGACGGCGCGGGTGAAGACGGTGTCGGCGGGGAAGGGGCCCCCGGCCGAGATCCCCCGCTCGCGCAGCCGCCGCACCGCCGGCTCCAGGACACGGGCCTCCTCGTCGCCGAAAAGGCCGCCGTCGGAGGCGTGCGGGTTGAAGGCGCACAGGGCGATGCGCGGGTCGGGGATTCCCCACCAGTCGCGCAGCGCCCGCCAGGTCAGCTCCGACTGCTCCTCGAACAGCTCCGTCGAGATGGCGCCGGGAACGTCGCGCAGCGCCAGGTGCGTGGTGGCGAGCACCACCCGGAGCGAGCCGCCCAGCGCGGTCCGGTCCGCCGCCATCATCATCGAGACGGCGGGGACGCCGGCCAGCTCCCTGAGCATCTCGGTGTGCCCGGGGTAGTGCCACCCCCCCGCGCGGAAGGCCGCCTTGTCGATGGGTGCGGTGACCAACGCGTCCACCTCGCCGACCATCGCCAGCTCCACCCCGCGCCGGATCGCTTCCCCGGCGATGCGGCCCGCCGCGGCGTCGCCGTCCTCCGGGGCCCAGCGCCCCACCGGGAGCGCGGTCCCCGGGCCGTCCCACCCCTCCGGCCCCAGCACCGTCCACTCCGCCACGTCGGCCACTTCCGGGTCGCGCAGCGCCTTGCGCGTCACCTCAGGCCCGATGCCGCGCGGGTCCCCGAGGGTGACCGCGACCCGGGGGCGCGTGCTCACCACGCCTCCCTGCCGCGCTCGTCCCTGAGGACCCGGTACAGTTCCTTCGCCTGCTTCTTGGACACGTTCTTCCCGGGAAGCTCCAGCAGCTCCAGCTCCAGGGTGCGGGCCGGGTAGCGGATGGTGATCCCCGCCCCCGGCGCCACGTTGTCGCTCGGGCGCGCGTCGCGCCCGTTGAGGGTGACCGCGCCCGCCTCGCACGCGGTCTTCGCCTCGTTGCGGCTCCTGGTGAGGCAGAGCCGGTGCAGCAGCACGTCCACCCGGAGCCCGTCCGCCATCAGCGTCGGCCCTCCACCGTCACAGGTTCACCCGGACGTAGGTCTTCTGCCGCAGCTCGGCGATGAGCTGCGCCATCACCTTCTGCTGCTGCAGCCCCTCGCGGACCTGGTCGCGCACGTCGTCCAGGGTGTACTCGCCGGCCTCCTTGCGGCCGGTGACCCGGATCACCGCCCAGGTGCTCCCGTTGGGGCCGCCCTGCAGCTCGAAGGGGCCGACCACCGAGCCGGCCGCCGCGCCCTGGAGCGCCGGGCCGTACGCGGGGGGGAGCCGCTCGACCGGCACTTCGTCCGCGACGCGCTGCTCGGCCGGGGTGTTGTAGCGCTCCGCGAGCGCCGTGGGCGAAGCCCCGGCGCGGATCGCCGCGGCTACCGAGTCGGCCCGCTGGCGGGCGGCGGCCTGGTCGGCCTCGCTGATCACGGGGCGGATCAGGATGTGGCGCGCCTGGCGCTCGGCGCCGCGCGTCTTTTCCAGCTTGATGATGTGGAAGCCGAAGGGCGTTTCCACGATCCCGCTCACGTCGCCGGGGCGCAGGGCGAAGGCCACGTCCTCGAAGGCGCGGACCATCTGCCCCTGGCGGAACCACCCCAGCTCGCCGCCGCGCTCCTTGGTCCCCGGGTCGTCGGAGTAGCGCTTCGCCAGCACCTCGAAGTCGCCGCCGGCGCGCAGCTCGTTCGCCACCTGCTCCGCCCTGCGGCGGGCGGCCGCCTTGGCCGAGTCGCTTGCGACCGGCTCCACCACCACCTGCTGGAACGAGACGGTGGCCGGGCGCGCGCCCAGCTGCCCCTTCTGGGCGTCGAAGTACGCCTGCATCTCGGCGTCGGTCACCACCGGCTTGACCACGGTCCCCATCTGCTTCTGCATGAAGCGCTGCGAGAGCATCCGGGCGCGGTTGGCGTCGGTGCGCTGCTGCCGGTACTCCTCCAGCGTCATCCCGGACTGCGCCAGCGCCTGGCGGAAGGCGGCCTCGGAGCCGAAGCGCTGCTGGACCTCCTTCATGTCCTGCTCGGTCGCCTGGGTGACCTCCTGGTCCTGCACCTCGATCCCGGCGTGGTGGGCCGCCTGAACGACGATCAGGTCGTTGACGCGCGTGTCGACGATCTGCCGGATCATCGCGTCCTGGCCCTGGGGGTCGGTGGGGATCGGGCGGCCGCTGGCGCGCAGGCGCTCGACCTCTTCCTGCACGTCCGAAAGGAGGAGGGTGGTGTCGCCCACCACGGCCACCACCCGGTCCACCACCTCCTCGCCGGGGGCGGGAGCGGCGGGGGTGCCCTGCGCCCGGAGCGGGGCGGCGGCGAGGAGCAGGAGCGCGAGCGCGGAAAGTTTACGCATGGGGTGTACGTCCACTGGCGGTGGAGGGGGGCGTGCCCCCGTAACGCAAGACGCCGGGCGCGGCGCCCGGCGGAGCCGCGGGGCCACGGGACGCGTCGCCGCGCCCCGTGACCCCGCCGTGTTGGTTTATATGCCCGTGCCCGGCGCGGAGTTCCGCCTCAGGGGTTGGCCGGGGCGGCGGGCGGGGCGCCCGCGCCCTGACCCGCCGGGGGGGCGGGGGGTACCGGCTGGGCGCCCTGCGGCATCCCGCCGGCCGGCGCGGCCGGCTGCGGCTGCGAGGCGCGGGCGGTCTGGATCGCCTTGACCACCTTGGGGAAGGTGGCCTCGTTGACCTCGGACTCGTAGGCGCGGCGCAGCGCGGCCCCGATCGGGCCGAGCGGCGGCACC
>JAFAYN010000139.1 GCA_019240375.1 Gemmatimonadota bacterium | reverse complement strand
TGTGGCATGCGCGTTTCCTCGTTCGGCCACGTTCCGACCGGGTCGAACCCGTGGTCCTCCAATCTCCATCTACCCGTTCGGAATGAGCCAGTCGACTCCGGGGCTGGAAGTGACTTCACCCGCCAGGCCGATCCGTTCGTCCGCACGCAGCCCATGGCGGGCGGCGCTGCTCACCCTCCTCGCCACGGGGCTGGGGCAGGGAATCCGGTGACCCCGCGCGTGCCGGTATCCGTTTCTCTGAAGTGGGGTAAGGTCTTCGCCTCGACCTGGAAGCGCTGGACTACCGCACCCGGAGATCCATGACCCGGTCCTGCTCATTCATCGCTGCCTCCGCCCTCCTCCTGACAGGCCGCTGCAACGGGCGACCGTACCGCCGCGGAAACCCGCCTTCCGCGATCACCATTCCAAGGGTGGAGTGATGACCTTCTCCATGTCGCGTCGTGCCTGCCTGTGGCTGATCCCCGTGTTCCTCCTCCTGCACAACGCAGAGGAGGCACTCACCTTCGGCCGCTATCTCCCCTCGCTCCCGGGGCGTCTTCCTCCCGCGGTCGCGCGGTTCGTGCACGTCGACTATGCGCAGCTGCTGGTGGCTCTGGTACTCGCGACCGTGATCCCCTTTCTTCTGGTCGCCTGGGTGGCCCGTCGACCGGATCGCTCCTCCCGGCTCTGGTTCGCGGTGTTGCTCCAGGTGGTGGTGCTGCTGAACGTTTTCTCCCATCTTGCATCGGCACTCTTCCTGATGCACGGGTATGCTCCCGGACTCCTGACGGCGCTTCTGGTCAACCTGCCGTTTTCCCTTTACCTGCTGCGCCGCGTGGTGCGGGAGCGGTGGATGAGTAGACGGGCGCTCTGGTGGACCGTTCCCGCGGCCGTCCTGGTGCACGGTCCATTGCTGGCCGGGCTCATCCTCCTCGGCGGCTCTCTGGCCGGGTGCTCCGAGGCGCCGCGGCGCGATCCCCCACAGGCGACCGCGGCACCACCCGCCGCGGTGTCACCGCCCGAGTCGGTGCCCGCGCGTGCCTCCACGCCCGTCGTGCACGACTCCACCTGGGTCGCGGTGAACGGGCCCACCCTGGTCGCGTTCTACGTTCTCCCTACGCACGCCGACTCGGCGGGGGAGGTGGACTCGGCGCTCGACGACTACGGCTACTACCTCGCGGAGGCGGACAGCAGCCTGCGGGCGCTCGGGTTCCGCGTGCAGGCGGTGCCGAGCCGGACGGTGCACCTGCTATCCGGCCGGGACACGACCGTGTTCACCGTGCCGCCGGACAGCGCCGACATCGGGTACTACTTCGTGGCGCCGGGCCGCGCGCCCACCGTCTTCTACGGCGTGCAGGTAAGCGACGAGTTGATCGAGGAGGCGCGTGCGTACCTGCACCCCCAACCGTGAGGGACAATCCCGGCCATAGTGAGTCTTGCGACTCCGCCGATCGGGGCTCACCTTGCGAGTGATACGTTCCGGTGCTCTCCCCACGGCAGGCGAGGCCCCATGTCCATCCGCATCGACGCCGAAGATCTCCTGATCGCGCTGGAGATCCACGACCCGGAAACCGACCACTACCTGGACCTTCAGACCGGAGAGGTGATCCTCGCCGCATGGTCCGCCTTCGATCGCGACGAGCCGGAGTACGCCGGGTTCGAGGCCATGCGGGAGGACCCCCGCTATCGCCTCGTCGAGCCGGTGACCTCCGGAGAGGAGTGGCGCTGGATGCGCGACTTCGCCGAAGACTCCGACGATCCCCGCCTGAAGGAGCGGCTCCTCGACGCCATTCACGGGAGCGGCGCCTTCGGGCGGTTCAAGCGCGTGCTCTCCTCCACTCCCGAAGCGCGGGACGCCTGGTTCCGATTCCGGGAGGAGCGGCTCCTGGAGCATGCCCGGGATTGGCTGCGGTATGAGGGCATTGAGGCGGAGCTGGCGGACCTGCCTGCTCGCAGGCCCGACCTGCATCCGGTCGAGTAGTCGCTTCCCGGCGCCGGATCCTCGCGTTCCGGGTTTCACCTGCGCGCGACCCTTTCCCAGTGCGGACACCGGGCTTCCGGTGGCCGATCTGACCTTGGGAGACCGCGAATGGCCGAGAACAAGCGAACCCGTGGAGCCTGCGCCTACTGCGGGCGCGAGTTCGCCCGCGCGGGGATGACCCGCCACCTGGCGAGCTGCCCGGAACGCGAAAAGGTGGTGGAGGCCGCGAACGGGCAGCCGGGCGAGACCGGCCCGCTGATCCACCTCCAGGTACAGGATGCGTGGGGCGGCGACTACTGGCTGCACCTGGAGATGGCCGGCTCCGCGACGCTGAAGCAGCTCGACAAGTACCTGCGCGCGATTTGGCTGGAGTGCTGCGGGCACCTGAGCCAGTTCTCGGTCGGGGGGTGGCGTGGGGAAGAGATCGGGATGACGAGGAAGGCCGCCCAGGTCTTCCGCCTCGGGGTGGAGCTGACCCATATCTACGACTTCGGCACCGAGTCGGTCACCCTGGTCCGGGCGATGGACACGCGCACGGGGCGGCCCACCACCCGGCACCCCATCGCCCTGATGGCGCGCAACCTCGCGCCTGGCTACGAGTGCCAGGAGTGTGGCGGCCCGGCGACCCGGCTCTGCCTGGAGTGCGCGTACGAGGACGAGCGGCCCGGCACCCTCTGTGGGGAGCACGCCCGGGGGCATCCGCACGAGGACTACGGCGAGCCGATGCCCCTGGTCAACTCCCCGCGGGTGGGCCTGTGCGGGTACGAGGGTCCCGCCGAGCCGCCCTACTGACCCTGCGGGGGATCGAGGGGCGAGTCCTCCCGCTCCCGTGTCCACGCCTCGGACACGGCCCGCCCCCTTTCCACGTCGTCCACCACCAGGACCAGCCGGTGGTCGTGGTCGCTGTACTGCACCTCGATGTTGACGCCGGCCTCCGCCATGCGCCTCGTCAGCTCCCCGAGCTGGCCCGGGACGCCCTGGCGGAGCCGCTGCACCAGGACCTCGCGCTCGGCGAGCACCTCGATTCCGGCGCGCTCCAGGGCCGTCCGCGCGGCGGTCCCGTCCGCGAAGAGGAAGTGGGCGACGCCGCGGCCCTGGACGACCCAGGCGCCTCCGCCCTCGATGCTCACCCCCGCCTGTCCCAGCGCTCTCCCCATCTCGGCGAGTGCGCCGGGGCGGTCGTCCAGCGCGATGGCGAGGTCCCTCATGGCGTGGCCTCCCCGCCCTCGGCGAGAGCCGGGACCGCGGGGGCGGGCCGGCCGAGCCGGATCGTCGGGTGGACGCGCACGGGGACGCTGCATGAGCTGGCGATGAAGCAGCGCTCGTGGGCGGTCTCGTGGAGCCGCCGGGCGGTCTCCATCGTCTCCTCGCGCGCCACGGCGACCGACGGCCGCAGGACGACCTCTTCGAACCGTCCCCCGCCCCCGGGGTGCAGCTCCAGGCTCCCCCTCGCCTCGTCCTCGTAGGCGGTCACCCGCACTCCTCCCCGGGCGCAGAGGGCCAGGTAGGACAGCATGTGGCAGGCGGAAAGCGCGGCGAGGAAGAGGTCCTCCGGGTTGTGCCTGCCGGCGTCACCGCGAAACGCCGGGTCGGCGCTCCCGGCCAGGTCGGGCTTCCCGCCGACGGTGACGAGGTACTCCCGGCCGTACCCGGCATAGGTGGCCGTGCCCTCCCCAAGGTCGCCCTGCCAGGTGATGTGTGCGGCGTACTCGTGCCGCGTGTCGGTGCTCGATGACATGAAACGCTCCTCCGCGGTGCGCGGGTGATCCCGGGAGCGGCACCGATGCCGCGTACCGGTGCCGCGATCTGCGAACTCGCGGCCGGATCAATCTGGCGCCGTGTCGTTTCGGTCGCGGCCGAAGCGTTTCGGGTTACATTGGACACCGGGAGCACTTCGCCGGCCGGTGCCGGACGGAGCCCGGAGGACCCCTGGACGGAGGAATGGATTGATCACCGACGGTTCGATCGCGCCCGTGGCCGCGCTCCTCGCCGACCCCACGCGGGTGGGGATCCTCTGGGCGCTGGTGGACGGGAGGCCGAAGCCGGCGGGGGAGCTGGCGCGGCAGGCGGGCGTCCGCGCGTCCACCGCGAGCGAGCACCTGGCGCGCCTGCTCGCGGGAGGGCTGGTGGTGGTGGAGCGCCACGGTCGGCACCGCTACTACCGGATCGGCGGGGAGCGGGTGGTCGCGGCACTGGAGGCGATGGGGGCGCTTGCGGGACCGGCGCCCTCGTCCGGGTACCGCCAGAGCTCCGCGGCGCGGGCGGTCCGCCACGCCCGCGCGTGCTACGACCACCTCGCCGGGGCGCTCGGAGTGGACGTGACCCGGGCGCTGGTGGAGCGGGGCGCGCTGGTGCTCGGAAACGAGCAGTACGAGGTCCCGCCCGAGGGCGCCGCGCTCCTCGCGGACCGTCTCGGCGTCGATGTCGGCCGCGCGAGGGCGAGCCGGCGGCAGTTCGCGAAAGCGTGCCTCGACTGGACCGAGCGGAGCTACCACGTCGCCGGGGCGCTCGGGGCGGAGCTGCTGGAGCGCTTCCGTGCGCTCGGATGGCTGGAGCCCGCGGAGGGGAGCCGCGCGCTCCGCGTCACGCCTTCGGGCCGCCGCGGGTTCCGCGACGTCCTCGGGATCGACGTGCTCAGTTCCCGGTACGGATGACCTCTGGAGATCCCTTCCTTTCTCACCTACCCCAGGACCCGGAACCCACCCATGCCCTACCAGCGACTTCCCGGACTCGATCGCCGCGATGCCCTTTCCCGTGTCGTGCTCGCCGGCCTGGCGACCGGCGTCACCGACGGGATCTTCTCGAGCGTGCTGTCGGTGGCGTTCTACCACTCCACCGTGACGCGCCTCTTCCAGGGTGTGGCCTCGACGCTGCTCGGGCCGGCGGCGATCGACGGCGGGATCGCGACTGCGGCCGTCGGCGTGCTGATGCACTTCGGGGTCGCGCTGGGATGGTCGGCCGTGTTCTGGCTCCTCCTCGACCGGCAGCCCTGGATCCGCGCCCTACTCGGTTCTCCCAACGGGGAGCTGAAGGTCGCGTCGCTGTACGGACCGTTCATCTGGATGGTGATGTCGCTGGCGGTCATCCCCCT
>JAFAYN010000009.1 GCA_019240375.1 Gemmatimonadota bacterium | reverse complement strand
TGGGTCAGCACCGGGGCCGCGTACAGGTGGTCGACGGGGATGTCGAAGAAGCCCTGCAGCTGGTGCTGGTGGAAGTCCACGCCCAGCACGCGGTCGGCCCCGGCCGAGGCGATCATGTTGGCGACCAGCTTGGCGCCGATGGCGACGCGGGGCTGGTCCTTGCGGTCCTGCCGGGCGTAGCCGAAGTAGGGGATCACCGCCGTGATCCGGGCCGCCGAGGCCCGCCGGGCCGCGTCGATCAGGAGGAGCAGCTCGATGATGTTGTCCCCGGGCGGAACGGTCGGCTGGATGATGTACAGGTCCCGTCCCCGCACGTTGTCGTTGATGCGGACGAAGATCTCCCCGTCCGCGAACTTCTTGATGGTCAGGTCGGCCAGGGAGATCCCCAGGTCCTGGGAAACTTCCTCCGCCAGGGCGCGGTTGGCCGAGCCGGCCAGGATCATCATCTCGCCACTGCTCAACGAATGGGGCATGTCGGGGGATAGGGGTTGCCGGGGGGTCGGTTGTGAGCCCCGAAGATAGAGCGGCCGGTACGGGGCGTCAAGCTGATTTCAGGGTGTCCGGAAGGGTGTTGTTCCGGGTGTTTGCCAGGGCGTTCGGGGCCGCTCCAGAGCCCGCTGCGCGGTCTCTTCCGCGGGGCCGGTGAGCCTCGCAAACAGCCGCGAGTCTCCCCGTCCGCTACGGGAGCCCAAACAGCCGGTCTCCCTCCGCAACATCATGTGGGAACGACAATAAACAGCCAACCACAACAGCAAAAAAAGCCCTCCCCCAGAATTGGGGGAGGGTGGCGAGCATCCAGCGAGCCGGGTGGGGGCGTGCGGCGCCGGGTCAGCATCGGAGTCCAGTCGGCACCGTTCCCCCCTCCCCCGGCCCCTCCCCCACGAGGGGAGAGGGGAGCACGACAGAGCGTGGTGGCAGGTATCCTTGCAGGCTGTTCCCTGTAACCTGTTCCCTGTAACCTGCCCTACCGCATGAAGTCGCCTACCGGGCGCACCTCCACCGGGCCGATTCCCAGGGCGCGTACCCCCGGCTCGATGGTCTTCAGGTCGCCCACCACCACGACCACGGACTGGCCGGGGCGGACGTACTGGTTGGCGACGCGGCGGATGTCCTCGGCGGTCACGGCCATCACCCGGTCCACGTAGCTGTCGTAGAAGCCCGGGTCGATCCCCTGCACCGCCAGCCCGGCCAGGCTGTAGGCCAGCGCAGGGTTGGTTTCCAGGTCGCGCGGGAGGCCGAGCGAGACGTAGCGCTTGGCGCGGTCCAGCTCCTCCTGGGGGACCGGCTCGGTGCGGATCCGGTTCAGCTCCTTGAAGAACTCCACCAGCGAGCTGTCGGTCACTGCGGTGCGCACCGCCGCCTGGGCGACGAAGGGCCCCACCCCGCGGCGCCACGAGAGACCGGAGCGGGCGCCGTAGGTGTAGCCGTGCGCCTCGCGCAGGTTCTGCTGCAGCCGGCTGGTGAACGAGCCGCCGAGCAGCGAGTTCATCACCAGCAGCGCGAAGTAGTCCGGGCTGTTCCGCTGCACGGCGGGGTTGCCGATGCGGATCTCGGACTGCGGGGCGCCCGGCTTGTCGATCAGGTACAGCTGCGTGGACGAGCGGGTGGGAGCGGCGAGCGCCGGGACGGCCGCGGGCGCTCCGCCCTGCCAGCTCCCGAAGGCGCGCTCCACCAGCGGGTGCACGCTGGCCGCGTCTACGTCGCCCACCAGCACCAGCGTGGCCGCCGCCGGGCGGTAGAAGGCGCGGTGGAAATTCACCAGCGCGTTCCGGTCGATCCGACGCACCGTCTCGGTGCTCGCCAGCCGCCCGTACGGGTGCTGTGCGCCGTAGACCAGCGAGGCGAAGGCGTTCCCGGCCACCGCCCCGGCGTTGTCGCGGGCGCGCGTCAGGTTGGTGACCGTCTCGTCCCGGATGCGCGACACGTCGGCGGCGGGGAAGTCCGGGCGCACCACCACGTCGCTCATCAGCATCAGCGCCTCGGGGAGGCGGTCGCGGAGCACGTACAGGCCGACCGTCGCGGCGTCCCAGTCGGCGCCGGTGCTGAGCCGCGCGCCCAGGAGCTGCAGCGCGTTCGCAAGCTCCAGCGAGCTGCGCCCGCCCGCGCCCTCGTCCAGCATGGAGGCGGTGAAGGAGGCGAGCCCGGGGAGGTCGGCCGGGTCGTCCGACTGGCCGCCGCGGGTGACCAGCACCGCCTGCACGGTGGGGATCTCGGGACGGCGCACGTACAGCACCGTCAGCCCGTTGGCGAGGGTGCGGCGCTCCGGCGCGGGGACGTGCACGGCGGGCGCCGGCCCGGGGACCGGAGCCGTCGTCGGAAAGGCGGAGGCGGCGCTCGCGTCCGGGGCCGTCCGGGTGGGCGCCGGGGCCGGGGCGGGAGCCGCGGGCGGGGCGGCGACCGGCGCGGCCGGAGCGCACCCCGCCAGGAGGGCGGCCGCCAGGATGCCTGCGTAGCGCTTCATCAGTGGGTCTCCTTTGCGGCGAGTTCGGGCTTCCCCTGCGGGACGATGCTGATCACCACCCGGTTCTTGCCGGCGAAGTACTGGCGCGCGACGCGCTGCACGTCGGCGGGGGTGACGGCGCGGTAGCGGGCGACGTCGCGGCTCACGTAGCCCGGGTCGCCGGTGTAGTACATGTAGCTGTTGAGGCGCTCGGCCTTCCCTTCCACCGTTTCCAGTGAGGAAACGAAGCCGGTCTCGATCCCGCTGACCACCCGGCGCAGCTCCTCGTCGGTGGGCGGGGTGGCGGCGATCTTCGCGATCTCCTCGTCCACCACGCCCTGCAGCGCGGTGAGGTCGGAGCCCGGACGCGCCGTCACCTGCACGAAGAAGTCGCCGGACAGGAGCT
>JAFAYN010000615.1 GCA_019240375.1 Gemmatimonadota bacterium | reverse complement strand
TCGCCTGCCCCAGCGTCTTCAGCTCGGCGTCGATCAGGGCGCGGTCGCGCGCCTGGTCGCGGCGGGAGCGCTCCAGGTACTCCGTCCACGCCGCGCGACGCGCGGGCGGGAGCGCCGCCACCCGCGAGGGAGCCAGCAGCGGCACGGTGTCGCGCTCCGCGGCGGCGCCGGGAAGCTTCGCGACGGAGTCGGTGTTCTGCGCCTCCAGCGGGTGTGCGGCCATGAGGGTCCCCGCGGCGGCGGCGAGGAGCGCCGCGCGGCGAAGGGAAGGGGACGGGGTGCGCAACGTGGGTCCTTTCCTCGGGGCGATGGGGTGCTCGCTCACGCGACCTGCGGGGCCGCGAAGACCGGCGCGGCCACCAGCGCGGTGGCGCCGCGGAGCCGCGGGTTGCTGGTGGTCAGGTCGGGGATGATCGGGGTCTGCGCGGCGGTGCGGGTCAGGGCGCGCTCGGCGATCTCGGCGCGGACGTGCGGCTCGATCAGGTCCCAGGCGCCGGTGATCTCGCCGCCCACGAAGATGCGGGCCGGGTTCAGCGCGTTGACGATCATCGCCAGCCCCAGCCCCAGGTAGCGGCCGGTGTCCTCCAGCGCGCTCCGCGCCGGCGCGTCTCCGGTGCGGGCGCGGGTGATCAGCTCCGGCACCGTCACCCCCGACTCGGCCAGCATCGGCCGGGTCCCGGGCGCGGAAAGCTCCACCCCGAAGTAGCGGGCGAGCGTGGCGAGGTTGGAGGTGTGCGCCTCCAGGCAGCCACGCGCCCCGCACAGGCAGCGGGGGCCGTCCGGGTACAGCGGGATGTGCCCGAACTCGCCCGCGGTGTGCCCGGCGCCGCGCACGATCTGCCCGTTCACCACCACCCCCGCGCCCACCCCGTCGAACACCGACACGTAGGCGAAGTCGCTGGTGGCGTCGCCACCGCGCTGCCCCATCCACATCTGCGCCAGGGCGCAGGCGATCGGCGCGTTCTCCATGAACACCGGGAGCCCGGTCGCCGCGGCCAGCGGGTCGCGGAGCGCCACGTCGAGCCACCCGAGCTGGGGCGCGTTCAGCACCCTGCCGGTCTTCTGGTCCACCATCCCGGGGACCACCAGCCCCACCCCCTCGCAGCGCCCCGCGTCGCCGTAGGTGGCGAGGAGACGCTGGACGCGGCTCGCCAGCTCCTCGGTCAGCCGCCCCGGGTCCAGCTCGGTCTTGAAGGTTTCCAGCGCGATCTGCGTCCCCGCGAAGTCGCTCAGCATCACGTAGGTGCGGCTGAAGCGGACGTCGATCGCCACCACCAGCCGGTCGCCGGTGCGCACGTAGAGCATCTTGGGCTTGCGGCCGCGCGGCGCGTCCACCGTGTCGCCCTCCAGGACCGACCCGTCCTCCAGCAGCTCGTTGACGAGCGAGGTGACCCGGCCGCGCCCGATGTTCATCCGCCGCGCCAGGTCGGCGCGGGAGATGGGCTGGTGCTCGCGCACCAGGTTGAGCACGATCTGGCGGTTGATCTCGCGCGAGGTGGTGCGCGTCGCCAGCCGGAAGTCACGGACGTTGATCTTTCTCATGGTACGCCTGCCTTTGAATGGACGGGGCGCGGTTCGGCCCGCACCGCTCGGTACGGCGGTGCTGTGAAATAATTTAGCTCTGCCCGGGCTGGAGCGCGTATTCCGGGAGGTCGCCGAACGGGCTCTCCCCCTCGGTCCCGGGCGTCACGGCGTTGCGCGTGGGGTGGGGCCGCCGTACATTGCACCGGCGGTTAGTTCCTTCTCAGAACAAAATCGGGGTTCGGCCCGGCCTCCGCAAGGGGCCCGCTCCGGCGGGAGCCCGCGGGGAAGGGACCCGGTCGAACGCCCGATCCATCACGTGGAGTGGCGCTTTCCGCCTCCTCGCCCACGCTGCGGCCGGGCTCCCCTCCGCCTTCGGTATTGTTCTGATGCGGAGCAAAGTGTAGATTCCGGGTCCGCCGCACGCCGGCGGCCCGCACGTGGTCCCGCCCTGGCGGGAAGCTCCAGTCCCCAGCCGGCAAGTCCATGCAAGCGCTGACCCTGCACGAAGACCGGTTTTTCGATCCCGATCCCACCGTACGCGGCATCGCCCGGACACTGTACGAGGGGACGCGCGGCCTCCCGCTCGTCTGCCCACACGGGCACGTCGACCCGAGCCTGCTCGCCGAGGACCGGCCCTTCCCGGAGCCCACGGCCCTGCTGATCGTCCCCGACCACTACATCTTCCGGATGCTCTTCTCCCAGGGGATCCCCCTGGAGGCGCTGGGCGTGCCCTCGCGCGACGGCACCCCGGTGGAGGGCGACCCGAAAAAGATCTGGCAGCTGTTCGCGGACCACTGGCACCTGTTCCGCGGCACCCCCACCGGCGTGTGGATGAGCCACGAGCTGTACGAGGTGTTCGGCGTGCGGCAGCGGCTGGGCGGCGACACGGCGCAGGCGATCTACGACGAGATCCGCGAGAAGCTGGCCTCGCCCGAGTTCCGGCCGCGCGCCCTGTTCGAGCGCTTCAACATCGAGGTGCTCGCCACCACCGACGCGGCCACCGATACGCTCGACCACCACCGCGCGATCCGCGAGTCGGGGTGGAAGGGGAAGGTGATCCCCACCTTCCGTCCCGACGCGGTGCTCCGCATCGCGGCGCCGGGGTGGCGCGGCGAGATCGATGCGCTGGGCCGGGCGAGCGGGGGCGAGGTGGCGGACTACGCCGGCTTCGTGCGGGCGCTGGAAGAGCGGCGGGCCTTCTTCCGCTCGATGGGCGCCACGGCCACCGACCACGCGGTGCTGGAGCCGTGGACGGCGCCGCAGCCGGCCGACGCGATGGAGGCGCTGTTCCAGAAGGCGCGGCGCGGCGAGGCGACGTCGGCCGACCAGCGGACGTTCGAGGCGCACATGCTGATGGAGATGGCGCGCATGTCCACCGAGGACGGGATGGTGATGCAGCTCCACCCCGGCTCCCTGCGCGACCACAACCAGCGAGTGTTCGAGCGCTTCGGGCTGGACAAGGGCGCCGACATCCCGGTGGCCACCGAGTACACCCGCAACCTGCGCGAGCTGCTGAACGCGTACGGGAGCGACCCGCGGCTGACGCTGATCCTGTTCACGCTGGACGAGTCCACCTACGCGCGGGAGCTGGCGCCGCTGGCCGGCCACTACCCGGCGCTACGCCTGGGGCCGCCCTGGTGGTTCCACGACAGCATCGAGGGGATGAAGCGCTTCCGCGAGCGCACCACCGAAACGGCGGGGATCTACAACACCGCCGGCTTCAACGACGACACCCGCGCCTTCTGCTCCATCCCCGCCCGGCACGACCTGTCGCGGCGCGTGGACGCCAACTGGCTCGCCGGGCTGGTGGCGCGACACGTGGTGGAGCTGGACGAGGCGAGGGAGATGGCGCGGGCGCTGGCGTACGACCTGGTGCGGAAGACGTACCGGCTGGACGGGGCGGGGCGGGACGAGGACGGGGCCACGAAGGTCGCCCAGGCGGCGGACTGACGCGGGCCTCCAGCGATCACGGGAGAGATGGAACGAGCGATGGCGATCCGGGTCCACCCGGCCGACAACGTGGCCGTCCTGGTGCGGGGGCTCCCCGCCGGGACCGAGCTGGAGATCGACGGCGAGACGGTCACGCTGCGCGAGGAGGTGGCGGCGGGGCACAAGGTCGCGCTCCGCCACCTGGAGCCGGGCGACGTGGTGACCAAGTACGGCTTCGCCATCGGCGCCGCGACCCAGCCGGTGGAGCCGGGCGCCTGGATCCACTCCCACAACCTGCGTACCCGGCTGGAAGGGGCGCTGGAGTACGGCTACGCGCCGTCGCACACGTCCACGCAGGCCCCGGCCGCAATGCCGACCTTCCAGGGGTACCGCCGCGCCACCGGCCGGGTGGGGACGCGCAACGAGGTGTGGATCGTCAACACGGTCGGGTGCGTCAACACCGCGGCGGAGCGGATCGCGCGCGAGGCGGCGGAGCGCTTCGAGGGACGGGTGGACGGGATCCACGCCTTTTCCCACCCGTACGGGTGCAGCCAGCTCGGCGACGACCTGCAGAACACGCAGGCGATCCTGGCCGGGCTGATCCGCCACCCCAACGCGGGCGGGGTGCTGGTGCTGGGGCTGGGGTGCGAGAACAACCAGATGGAGCAGCTCCTCCGGCAGGCCGGCGAGGTGGACCGCAGCCGGCTCCGCTTCTTCAACACGCAGGACGTGGTGGACGAGGTGGAGGAGGGCGTCGCGCTGGTGGGCGAGCTGGTGGAGCGCATGGCCTCCGACCGGCGCGAGGAGTGCCCCGCCTCCGAGCTGGTGATCGGGCACAAGTGCGGCGGGTCGGACGGGTTCAGCGGGATCACCGCCAACCCGCTGGTCGGGCGCATGGCCGACCGGCTCACCGCGCTGGGCGGCGGGGTGATCCTCACCGAGGTCCCGGAGATGTTCGGCGCCGAGCAGGTGCTGATGAACCGCGCCACCGACGAGACGGTGTTCCGCGACGTGGTGTCGATGATCAACGACTTCAAGGAATACTTCCTCCGCCACGGCCAGCCGGTGTACGAGAACCCCTCTCCCGGGAACAAGGCGGGCGGGCTGACCACGCTGGAGGAAAAGTCGCTCGGCGCCATCCAGAAGGGCGGGCAGGCTCCCGTGACGCGCGTGCTCCGCTACGGGGCCCCCGCCGCGCCGGGCGGCCTCACCCTGCTGGAAGCCCCGGGGAACGACGGCGTCTCGTCCACCGCCATGGTGGCGAGCGGCGCGACGGTGCTCCTCTTCACCACGGGGCGGGGGACGCCGCTGGGCTTCCCGGTCCCCACGGTCAAGATCTCCTCCAACTCGACCATCGCGGCGAAGAAGCCGCACTGGATCGACTTCGACGCGGGGGCTCTCCTGGACGGCGACACCACCCTCGACCAGCTCGCCGACGAGCTGTTCGCCTTCGTGCTGGAAGTCGCCTCCGGGCGGGAGACCAACAACGAGCGCAACGACTACCGCGAGATCGCCATCTGGAAGGAAGGAGTGACGCTGTGAGCGACGCCCTCCCGACGCTGAACCGTGAGCTGGCGCTCTCGCCCGAGTTCCAGGCGCGCACCGATCTCGCCTCGCCCGTCCCGGCCACGCTGGACCTCCCCGAGCGGGTGGTGCAGTTCGGGACCGGCGCGCTGCTGCGCGGCTTCGTCGAGTACTTCCTGGACGCCGCCAACCGCCAGGGCCTGTTCGACGGCCGGGTGGTGATGGTCGGCTCCACCGGGAGCGGGCGCGACGAGGTGGTCAACGACCAGGACGGGCTCTACACCCTCACCATCCGCGGGGTGGAGGGGGGCGAGGTGCGGGAGGAGCGGCGGGTGATCGCCTCGGTGAGCCGCGCCCTGTCCGCGAAGGACGAGTGGGGCGAGGTGCTGGCCTGCGCGCGCAAGCCGGAGCTGGAGCTGGTCTTTTCCAACACCACCGAGATCGGGATCGTGCTGGACGAGGGCGACTCGGCGGAGATGGAGCCGCCGCGCTCCTTCCCCGGGAAATTGACCCGCTTCCTGTACGAGCGCGCCCGCGCCTTCGACTTCGACCCGGCGCGCGGGGTGGTGGTGATCCCCTGCGAGCTGATCGAGGACAACGGCGGCCGGCTGCGCGCGATCGTCCTGCAGCTCGCCGAACGCTGGGAGCTGGACGACCGGTTCCGCGCCTGGGTGGAGGCCGCCGTCCCCTTCTGCGACACGCTGGTGGACCGGATCGTCCCGGGGACACCGGACGCCGACACCCTCGCCGGGATGCACGAGTCGCTGGGGTACCGCGACGACCTGCTGACCACCAGCGAGGTGTACCGCCTGTTCGCCATCGAGGGGGACGACGCGCTGCGCGCCCGCCTCCGCTTCGCCGACGCCGACCCGGGGATCGTGGTGACGCCGGACGTGGGGCCGTACCGCGAGCGCAAGGTGCGCCTCCTCAATGGCTCGCACAGCATCACCGTCCCCGCCGCGCTCCTGTGCGGGTGCGAGACGGTGCTGGAAGCGGTGGAGCACCCGCTGGTGGGGCCCTTCCTCCGCCGGGTGATGCTGGAGGAGATCGTCCCCGGGCTGGAGGTCCCCGGCGCCGAGGCGTTCGCGCACGAGGTGCTGGACCGCTTCGCCAACCCCTTCATACGTCACGCGCTGATCGACATCTCACTGCAGCAGACGATGAAGGTGCGGGTCCGCATCGTCCCCTCCATTCTCCGCTACGCGGAAAGGAACGGCCGCGCTCCGGCTTCCCTGGCCTTCGGCTTCGCCGCCTTCCTCCTCCTCGCCCGGGGCGAGTTCCAGGACCGGCGCCGCGCCGCCGGGCTCCCGGTCCCCGCCGACGAGCAGGGCGACCGCCTCCGCGCGTACTGGGGCACCGTCCACGGCCGCGACGCGGCCGCGCTGGAAGGGCTGGTGCGCGAGGTGTGCGCCGACACCGCGCTCTGGGGCACCGACCTGACCGAAGTGCCGGGGTTCGTCGAAGCCGTCGCCGGGTGCCTGGCCCGGATGGAGCGCGACGGAGTCCCCGCCGCGCTGGAAGCGCACCTGGACGAAGTGTCCGCCCCCGCCGCCTGAGAAAGATGCAGACGACCTTTCGCTGGTACGGCGCGCACGACCCGGTCCGCCTGGAGCACGTCCGCCAGATCCCCGGGGTGACGGGGATCGTCAGCGCGCTTTACGACGTCCCGGTAGGCGAGGTGTGGCCGAAGGAGCTTCTCGCCCGGCTCCGGGAGGAGATCGAGGCGCACGGACTCCGCTTCGCGGTGGTGGAAAGCATCCCGGTACACGAGGAGATCAAGCTGGGGCGCCCCGGGCGCGACCGCCTGATCGACAACTACCGGCAGAGCGTCCGCAACATGGGCGAGCTGGGGATCCCGGTGCTGTGCTACAACTTCATGCCCATCTTCGACTGGACGCGCACCACGCTGG
>JAFAYN010000604.1 GCA_019240375.1 Gemmatimonadota bacterium | reverse complement strand
GCTCGGCTCCGTCCCGCCTCAACACCAGCGTCAGCGGCGCCCCCGCCTGCGCCCGGTCGTTCCAGGCGGCGCCGACCAGCGCCGTCGCCGGGCCGCCGTCCAGCGACACCACCTCGTCGCCCGCGCGGATCCCCGCCCGCTCCGCCTCGCTCCCCGGCACCACGTCCAGCACCACCCGCTTCCCCTGGCGCACCTGCGAGCGGAAGCCCATGCTGCGCAGGGCGGGCGGCGGCGCCACCTCCGCGCGTCCGGGGCGCTCCAGCCGCAGCACCCGGTGCCGCTGGTCGAGCGTGACGGTGAACTCCCGCAGCACGCGGCTCCCCACGTTCCAGTCCTTGGGGTAGCCGGACGGCATCGGCACCACCCCCACCAGCGGGCGGCGGAAGGGCACGTCGCCCACGCGGACGTCGCCGTCCAGGCGGGCGGTGCGCGTTTCCTGCACCCCGATCCCCGGCCCCTGCGAGATCCCGGTCACCACCGGCGCCCTGACGAACGCCACCCCCGCGGCGCTCTCCGGGGTGACGCTGAAGCCGCCCTCCGACTGGGTGTCGAGCACGGCGGGCGCCCGCTTCCCGTTCACCTCGATCGTGAACCCCCACAGCCGGCCGACGGGGAAGAGCGCGAGCCGGTCGCGCCCGTTGGCGGCGGGGAGGGAGCCGCGCTCCAGGCGCATCCGGGAGGCGCCGTAGTCCAGGGTCAGCAGCAGGTCGCGATAGGCGTTCAGCCCCAGCACCCCGTCCACCCCCGGCAGCCCCACCCGGAAGACGGACACGCGCATCCCGCGCAGCTCGGCCGCCCCGATCCCCAGCGAGTCCACGGCGACGACCGGGTTGGCGGTGTCGGCGGCGACCAGCCCCAGCGCGGCGGCCACCTCCGGCGTCACGGCGGTGAAGGGCGCGCCGGTCTCCACGATGAAGCGGTACGGTCCGCTCCCGTTCACCCGCACCTCCACCAGCGGGCGGCGGTTCTGCATCGTCAGCGGGACCTCGGCGCCCCCCTCGGGAAGGTCCACCGCCCGCGGCGGGGCGGTGGGCGGCTGCCGCGCGTTGCTCCGGGCGGTGGCGCTGTCCGGCCGGAAGGCGTGCGCAGGCGGGGACTGCGTTCCCGGGACCTGCGCGCCGGCCGTGTACGTGCTCCCCAGCGCCAGCGCGAGGGCCGCGCCGACGGTCCATCTCTTCACGTTCATCGTCGTTCCGGGTTTCCGGGTCGGTGGGTTCGGGAGGGTGGGTTCGCGAGTCGAGCCATGCGGGTTGGATGCGGAAGGGGTGGAGAAAGGTTGCACGGGCCGACGGTCCGCTTGCATTCCCGCGCCGGCGGCGGCATCCATGTACCGGGCGGGACGCTCCCGCACGTCACCGTGAACCGGGGTGGGGCGATGGGAACGGGAAGACTCGAAGCGTTCAGCGACGGCGTGCTCGCCATCCTCATCACCATCATGGTGCTGGAGCTGCGGGTGCCGCACGGGGCCGACCTGGCCTCGCTGCGCCCGCTGGCCCCGGTGCTCGCCAGCTACGTGCTGAGCTTCGTGTACCTGGGGATCTACTGGAACAACCACCATCACATGCTCCACGCCACCCACAGGGTGGACGGCAGCGTCCTGTGGGCCAACCTGCACCTGCTCTTCTGGCTGTCGCTGGTCCCCTTCGTCACCGGGTGGATGGGGGAGAACCACTTCGCCCCGACGCCGACCGCGCTGTACGGCGTGGTGCTGCTGATGGCTGCCCTCGCGTACTGGATCCTGCAGCGGACGATCATCGCCCGGCAAGGGCGCGCCTCGCTCCTGGCGACGGCGGTGGGGCGCGACCTCAAGGGGAAGCTCTCTCCCCTCCTGTACCTCGTCGCCATCCCCTCCGCCTTCCTGAGCCAGTGGATCGCCGGGGCGCTGTACGTACTGGTGGCGCTGATCTGGCTGGCTCCCGACCGGCGCATCGAGCGCGTGCTGACGAGCGCGCCGGAGGGGCATACGACGGCGGCGTGAGCGGAGCTGGCCCCGGCCGCCCCGCGTCCGTAGAATCCCCGACGAGCCGGCCGCACTCCACCCAGCAAGGGGACCCCGCGATGAACCCGGAGCCCACCGATCCGCCCCCGACCTTTTCCGGCTCGGACGCCGGCACCCGCATCGTGGAGTGGCTCGACGCGGTGCTCCTCGACCTCCGCGAGGAGCGGATCTCCGCCGCGCGGGAGGCGCTGGAGGGCGCCGGCTGGCGCGACGGGGCGGCCCCGGGGAGCGTTCCCCCCGAGATCCTGGAAGCGACGCGGCGCCGGATCGACCTGGCGGCCGCCGCCCTGCGCGAGCCGGACCCCTCCCCCGGGGACGCCGAGCAGGCGCTGCTGATGGCCCGCTCCCACTTCCTCCCCGGCGGGTGAGCGCGTGCCCTTGCCCGGGGAGCGCGTCCGTTCCAGCTTTCGCCCTCCCATCCTCCACCCGCGGCGAGCACGGATGAGCGGAAAGCACGCCTTCACGGCGACCATCGAGGAGGCGGGGGGCGGCGGCGCCTTCGTCACCGTCCCCTTCGACGTGGAGCAGGCCTTCGGGAAGAAGCGCGTGAAGGTGAGCGCCACCATCGACGGCGAGCCCTACCAGGGGTCGCTGGTGCGGATGGGCGGGCCCCGCCACATGCTGATCGTCCTCAAGGAGATCCGCGAAAAGATCGGCAAGGGCGCGGGCGACGAGGTGCGGGTCACCGTGGAGGAGGACACCGCCCCGCGCACGGTGGAGGTCCCCGCCGACCTGCGGGAGGCGCTGGAGGGCGACGCCGAGGCGGGGGCCCGGTTCGGGCGGCTCTCGTACACGCACCAGCGCGAGTACGTGCGCTGGATCGAGGAAGCGAAGCGCGAGCAGACCCGGCGGGGCCGCGTCGCCCGCGCGCTGGAGATGCTGCGCGCGGGGAAGCCGCCGCGGTGAGAACGACCACAGGAGAGCCATGACCTACCCGGAGATCCGCGACATCCACAGCCCCGACCTGGAGCCCCCCACCCTCCCGGACGACCCGGCGGAGTGCGCCGTCCGCTTCCGGACGGTGGTCGGGCCCCGCGGCGGGCCGGAGGCGGAGGCGTTCAGCTTCACCGTGATCACCCCCGCCCGCCTGGCCCGGAGCGCGGAGCCGGTGTGGGGGCGCGGGCTCCTGGTGATCCCCGTGTTCGACTGGGCGCTGGTGATCCAGGCCGTCGCGCTCCTGCTGGCGCGCTGCGTCCGTCCCACCTGGGACGAGGTGGCCGCCGAGCTGAACCGGGAGCTGCGCTGGGAGGTCGCCACCGGGGGGAGCGCGGAGGGGTGAGGGTGCGCGTCCACGGGCCCCCCTCTTGCGTCGCGAGGACCGGCGAAGCATTCCCGGCACCCGAGACGCAGCCCATGGAGCGGGAACCCTTCGACATGTTCCTGGAAAGCTGGAGCGCGGAGATGGGGTCCATCCCCTGGACCGCTCCCTTTCCCGCGGAGGTCCGCGAGCGGGCGCTGCACGCGCTCCGCTCCGCGCGCTGGCGTGCCTGGACCTACGCGCGCGGCATCGGCTGGGGGAACGAGGAGTCGGTGCTCGCCTGCCGCTTCATCGAGCTGACCTTCCTGTACTGGATGCGCACCGACGGCGCCGACCGCGAGGTGCTGCGCGCCCGCCTGCGCGCCGCGCAGGAGCGGGGGCGCGCCGAGCTGACCCTCCGCGACCGCGCCATCCAGCACGCCGACCAGGTGCTGGAGCTGCAATTGGAGCAGCTGTAGCCGTGCCGGTCAGCGCCGCGTACCGCGAGTTCGTGCTGGAGCAGCTGGGGCGGGTGGTCCCGGTGACCTCGCGCTCCATGTTCGGCGGGGTGGGGATCTACTCGGAGGGGATCTTCTTCGCCGTGATGGACGACGACCTCCTGTACCTCAAGACCGACGACACCAACCGCCCCGACTTCGAGCGCGCGGGGATGCCGCCGTTCCGCCCCTTCGGCGAGGACTCGCAGCCGCTTCCGTACCACGAGCTTCCCGGCGAGCTGCTGGAGGACGCCGAGGCGCTGACGCCCTGGGTGGCGAAGGCGCTGGAGGTCGCCCGCCGGAAGAAGTCGCAATCCAGATCCAGGCCGAAGAAGCCGCGCCCCTAGCTCGTCCCCTCCCGCGGCGGCCGGAGCAGCAGCACCCCCATCGCCGCGAACACCGGCACCGTCATCGCCACCGTCGCCACGCGCGGCCCCGCCGCCGAGGCGATGGCCCCGTCCAGCAGGCTGGCGACGGGGCGCGATCCCAGGAACGCCATGCTCCACAGTGCCATGATCCGCCCGCGCTCGTGGTCCTCCACCCCGAGCTGCAGCAGCGTGGTCGCCCGGGTCTGCCCGGACAGGTAGCCGAAGCCGGCCACCGCCAGCGCCGCGTACGCCGCCCCCAGCACCGGGGAGAAGGCGAACCCCACCATCCCCGTCCCCAGCAGCCCCAGCATCGTCGCGATCAGGCGGTAGGGCCGGTGCGGGTGCCCCAGAGGGACCACCGAGGCGGTCACCGCCCCCACCCCGAAGGCCCCGATCAGGTACCCTGCCACCGTGTCGGAGTGGTGGAAGACCCGCGTGGCGAAGGCCGGTCCCAGCGTAGTGACCGGGTCCAACGCAATGGAGACCGCCGCCACCACCCCCAGCAGCACCGCCAGGTCGCGCCGCGCGCCCAGCATCCGCAGGCTGTCGCGCAGGCGCGGCTTTTCCTTCGCCCCCTCCCGCTCCGGCGGCGGGTGCGGGGTCACCACCAGCATCGCCACGATCAGCGCCAGGTACGAGAGCGCGTTCAGACCGAACGCCCAGGGGATCCCCAGCCGCGCCACCACCAGCGCCCCCGCCACCGGCCCGATCGCCCGCGCCAGGTTGAAGGTCACCGAGTTCATCGCCACCGCCGCGCCCAATTCCTCGCGCGGGACCAGCGCCGGGAGGACGGCCTGCAGCGCCGGGGTGGCGAAGGCGGTGGTGATCCCCAGCAGGAGCGCCAGCCCGATGACCACCGCCACCGAGTCGGCCCCGAAGGCGGCCAGCGCCGCCAGCGCCCCGGTGACCAGCGCCGCGCCCACCTGCGTCGCCACGATCAGCCGGCGCCGGTCGAAGCGGTCGGCCGCCGCCCCGGCCCAGGGCGCGAGCAGGATCACCGCCGCGAACTGCGCGAAGTTGGCCACCCCCACCAGGAAGGACGACTGCGTCAGCCGGTAGATGAGCAGCGCCTGGGCGATGTTCTGGAACCAGGTCCCGCAGTTGGAAAGGAGGTTTCCCACGAAGAAGGGAGCGAAGTTCCGCTCCCGGAGCACCCCGAGCGCCGA
>JAFAYN010000595.1 GCA_019240375.1 Gemmatimonadota bacterium | reverse complement strand
CGGTTGTCATCACGGCAAGCGCATCGCTCGACGGTATGACCACGCGTCGACAGATCTGGTTAACACGCCGGAAGGCTCCTGTCGTAGCCCCCGCGTACATCGACCATATCTCTCCAACCGGTGGCCACTCCGCGTTTGCCGGCCGGTATCTCAGCGACGACATTGAAGTTGAGATCAACGCTGATCCCGCTGTCTGCAATCGTACGATCGTTGTCTTTGAGTACCTCAGCGTAGGAAATGGTGGTGCACCTCAACCACAGAAGTACGAGGCTCCTGCACTATGGAGCGAGTTGGACCCGAACCGCTTTGGCTGTGCCGCGCAGTTACGTTGGCCGCTTTCATCCGCTGCGGGCGCGCAGACACTACGAGCATGGATCAAGCGTGATACTGCGTTCATTCCTCCTATCGACCAGGCTGGAGTCCAACGATACCTCCGGCCCCACATGGTGCACGCGACAGCCCATGCCCTGCCGGCCTTCCTCGCTGGAGCTGCCATCATCGACAGTGCGAATGCCGCTGTCATTCCTAAGATGGTGGGTCTTAGCCTGTCATTCCCGACACTAGCGGATCTGCTCAAGCACGGGAGGTTAGAGGCCCCCGGGGCATTCGTAGATCGGACGCGGATCTTCATAGGGACCGAGGCTACTGGCCAAATCGGCAAGAGGGTTTACCTCGGGCTTGAGCCACTCGTAATGCTGATCGGCCCACGCGCAGCGGACGTACCAGTAGCAATAGCGACGGGCCGCCGTCTTGGACCCGGACGCGACCGGTGGTTTCTCACTGGCCTCGTAAATGTGAGTAACCTGGCCGGGGTTGTGTCGACCGCTCTCGGATTTTAACCGCTCTTTACACTGCGTTTAACAGGACGGCATCGACCGAGTACCGCAGCTTCCCGGGTGACAGGGACTCTTCCTAAGGTCTCCACGCACCATTGAACGCATTGATCCACTCTACGGAGAAGCGCCGCAGTCCCCGCTGCGGCGCTTCCCTTTGGTGGCCCGACAAGCACACCTCTAAGCCGCCCCCAGCCCCGTATTCGCCCGCACGTCCAGCTCCGCGTACGCCGCCTCCGCCGCCGGGTCGCGCGAGAAGAGCGACCCCAGCACCGCCGCCAGGAACCCCAGCGGCGCCGACACCAGCGCCGGGTTGTCCAGCGGAAAGATCGGCTCCGCCTGGATCAGGTGCGGCGTAGCGGCGGTCGCGGGGTCGATCCCCATCACCGCCGGGCTCAGGATGATCAGGATCACCGAGGCCAGCAGCCCCACCGTCATCCCCAGCACCATCCCCGTGGTGTTGAAGCGCCGCCAGTAGAGCGAGAGCAGGATCGCCGGGACGTTGGCGCTCGCCGCCACCGCGAACGCCAGCCCCACCAGGAACGCCACGTTCAGCGACTTGAGCGCGATGGCGAGCCCGATGGAAAGCACTCCGATCACCACCGCGGCGATCCGGGCCACCCGCACCTGCTCCCGCTCGTCGTGGTGCTCTCCACCGCGCACCACGCTGAACCAGATGTCGTGCGCGAACGCCGACGACGAGGCGATGGTCAGCCCCGCCACCACCGCCAGGATAGTCGCGAAGGCGATGGCCGCGATGAAGGACAGGAACAGCTCCCCCCCGAGCTTCTCCGCCAGCAGCGGCGCCGCCAGGTTCTGGTTGGGGACCAGCGCCCCGGCCTTCATCACCCCGATGTTCGCCTTCCCCACCAGCGTCGCCGCGCCGAAGCCGAGAAAGGTGGTCATGATGTAGAACGAGCCGATCAGGATCATCGCCCACACCACCGACACCCGTGCCTGCTGCGCCGAGGGCACCGTGTAGAAGCGCACCAGGATGTGCGGGAGCCCCGCCGTCCCGAAGATCAGCGCCACCCCCAGCGAGATCAGCGACAGCGCCCCCCACCGGCCGTGGTAGTAGAGCCCCGGCTGGATGTAGCTGCGCGCGATGGGCGCGGCGCCGCCGGGGCACGCACCGTCCTTGAGCGTCCCCGTCTCGCAGAACTTCCCGCTGAGCCCCGCCACCGCGTCGAAGAAGTGCCCCAGCGAGAAGCCGAACTTCGCCAGCACCATGACGGACAGGATGATCGTCCCGCCCATCAGGAGCACCGCCTTGACGATCTGCACCCAGGTGGTCGCCAGCATCCCCCCGAAGATCACGTACACCAGCATCAGCACCCCCACCATCACGATGGCGGTGTTGAAGCCGATCTGCGGGATCAGGAGCGAGACCAGCGCCCCCGCCCCCACCATCTGCGCGATCATGTAGAACAGGCTTACCGTCAGCGTGGAGATCGCCGCCACGGTGCGCACCGAGGGGGAGCGCAGCCGCAGGGCCAGCACGTCGGCCATGGTGAACTTGCCGGTGTTGCGCAGCGGCTCGGCCACCAGCAGGAGCACGGTGAGGTACGCCACCAGCCACCCCACCGAGTACATGAACCCGTCGTAGCCGTAGAAGGCGATCAGCCCCGCGATTCCCAGGAACGACGCCGCCGACATGTAGTCGCCCGCCACCGCCCACCCGTTCTGGAAGCCGGTGATGGAGCGCCCCGCGCTGTAGAACTCCGCCGTGGTTGCCGTGCGCCGCGACGCCCAGTAGGTGATCCCCAGGGTGATGGCGATGAACACCACGAACATGACCAGCGCCGTGCTCATGCCGCACCTCCCCTGGCGCGGGCCACCACCCGGGCCGCCTGCGCGTCGAACCCGCGGGCGCGCCGCACGTACACCCACATGACGATCCAGGCCATGAAGAACTGTGACAGCGCGAACAGGTAGGCCAGGTTCACGCTCCCGGCCACCGGGCGGTCCATCACCTCCGGGAAGTAGCCGACCAGCACCGGGAGGGCGAAGTAGTAGACGATGAAGAAGACGGTGGCGGGGACCAGGAAGCGCCGTTTGGAGTGCACCAGGTCGCGGAACTCGGGATCGGCCTCGATCCGGTCCCACGCCGCGTCCCCCGGGGGAGCGGCGCCGAGCGGCTGGACCTGGGTGGTGTCGGGGAACTCTTCCGGGCTCGCCATGCGGGACTCCTCCTGTGCGGGAAGCGATGAGCGGAGCGGCGTCCCCGGAAGCCGGCTGGGGACGGAACGGCGGGAGCGGGATGAACGGACGTATCCCGCCACGGTACAGGGCGCCGCGGGGTTTGACAAGGGGCGCGGGCACGCGGGCTTGCGGCGGCCCCGCCGAGCGTGCACCCTTAGAACACCCGGAACGTTCGCGACCACTGCCGCGGGCCCGCCCGCGAGAACGGAGGGGACGATGCCCGTGATCACGATCTCGCGTCAGCTCGGCGCCGGCGGGCAGGCCGTGGCGACGCTGCTGGCGGAGCAGCTGGGGTGGAGGCTCCTGGACCGCGCCCTGGTGGAGCGGATCGCCGAGGAGCTGGAGGTGGCGCCGGAGGACGTGGAGGAGTGCGACGAGCGGGTGGAAAGCTTCGTTGAGCGCCTGGGGGCGTACCTCGCCGAGGGGTTCCCGGAGGTCCTCCCCACCCCGGTCCTGCGTCCGGTCTCCCCGGAGCGGACCGCGCGATCGGTGCGCCGCATCGTGGGGGCGCTGGTGGAGGAGGAGCCCGCGGTGGTGGTGGGGCACGGCGCGCAGTGCATCCTGCAGGGGCAGCCGGGGACGATGCACGTCTTCCTGCACGCGCCGCTGCACGTGCGCGTGGCGCGGGCCATGGAGCGCTACCGGATCGGCGAGCGCGAAGCGACGGAGCGGATCCGCCGGTCGGACGGCGACCGCAAGCGGTACGTGCGCGAGCACTTCGAGCGCGACTGGCTGGACGCCTGCCTGTACCACCTCTGCCTGGACACGGGGAGCGTGGGGGTGGAGGGGGCGGTCGACCTGATCCGCGCCACCGGGCGGCAGATCCTCAGGGGCGAAGGGCTCGGCCCCTGAACGGGAACCAGGAACCAGAGAGGAAGCACGGAATGGCGGGAGGAAACGGACG
>JAFAYN010000418.1 GCA_019240375.1 Gemmatimonadota bacterium | reverse complement strand
CGGGGCTGTGCCTGGACAGCCCCACCAGCGTCCGCCCGATCGCCGCGCGTGTCTTGTAGATCCAGGGGCCGAGCGCCGTGTCGCCGCCGTGGAAGTGCCCGAACTCGTGGGCGACCACCGCCCCGGTCTGCCG
Source organism: Gemmatimonadota bacterium (assembly GCA_019240375.1). Lineage (GTDB taxonomy): Bacteria > Gemmatimonadota > Gemmatimonadetes > Longimicrobiales > Longimicrobiaceae > JAFAYN01. The sequence goes on along the minus strand of JAFAYN010000418.1, from coordinate 2,250 downwards.
CACGGTGAGCGCCTGGAGCAGGGGGAGTCCCAGCCCCATCACCCGCCGGCTCCCCACCCCCATCACTCCGCCGCGCTGCGCCACCCAGGCGTTCATATCGGGGATCACGTACACCTCCGCCGGCATCTCCTGCCCCGCCTGCGCCGCCACGCTCCGCAGCAGCCCGAAGAGGCGCGGGTGCTCGGACGGGGCCAGGCGGGGGCCGGGAGGGGTGAAGCGGTCGGGGCGCGGGAGGATCGACCAGAGGATGATCCCCGCACCCGCCACGCAGAACAGGGCGAGGCGCCCCGTCACGTGGTTCAGGTAGTGGGCCTCGGCATAGGGGACGTACAGCAGCCCCGCGGCGATGGCGAGGGCGAAGACGTAGAAGCCGATCAGGAGGGCGACAGCCAGCGCGGCGCGGCCGGCCAGCGAGGGGGCGGTGGAGCTCTTCACGGAGTGGTCGGGACAGGGGTGGAAACCGGACGGGAGGACAGAATGCGGGGGAAACGTGTGGTTCCGCAAGGTGCCCGGAAAGGGCGTGGCGGCTGGCTCTACCCCCGGCGGAGCGGGAGGTACAGGGTGAAGGCCGCGCCCTCGCCGGGGGTGCTCTTCACGGTCAGGTCGCCGCCCATGGCGCGGGCCAGGCGCCGCGACACCGCCAGCCCCAGCCCGCTCCCCGGCTCCTGCTTGGTCCCCCGCCCGCTGGCGAGCTGGAGGAACTCCTCGAACACCGCCTCCTCGCTCCCCGGCGGGAGCCCCGGCCCGGTGTCGTGCACGGTGATCAGCGTCCGCAGCCCGGCGACCGAGGCCCGCACGCGCACCTCCCCCTCGTGGGTGAACTTGACCGCGTTGGATAGGAGGTTGACCAGGATCTGCCGCACCCGCACCGGGTCCACCAGCACCGTCTGCTCGTCCGCGTCGTCCAGCTCCAGCCGCAGGGGGAGGGACTTTGCCCGGGCCTGCGGCTCCACGGCCAGCACCGCCTCGCGCACCAGCTCCCCCAGCTGCACCGGCTCCGGGTGCAGCTCCACCCGCCCGGCGTCCAGCTTGGCGAGGTCCAGGATGTCGTTGACCAGCTCGGAAAGGTGCGCCGCCACCTGCGAGATGCGCTCCACCATCTCGTGCTGCTTGTCCGTCAGCTCCCCCACGATCCCGTCGCTCAGCAGCTCGCTGTACCCCACGATGGCAGCGATGGGGGTGCGCAGGTCGTGGCTCATCGCCGAGAAGAATCGGTCGCGCGCCAGCTTGGAGCGCCGCAGCTCGTCGTACAGGCGGGCGTTGTGGAGCGCGATGGCGGTGTGCACCCCCAGCGTTTCCGCCAGGTGGACGCTCTCCTCCCGCAGCTCCTCCGGGTCGCGCCACGCCACCAGCAGCACCCCCTGCACCTCGTCGCCGTAGCGGAGCGGCGCGGCGATGGCGGCGCGGAGCGGGCCTTCGGGCGCGGGCTCCCCACCGGACATCGCCCGCGGGTCCTTCACGGGATCGCGGAAGACGCGGGTCTGCCCGCCCTGCACCACCCCCTGCAGCGTGTCAAGGAGGTGCGCGGGGAGGTCGGCGTGCCCGCCGTCTGGGAGGCGGAGGGTGTCGGCGGGGCCGGCCAGCGCCACGGTGCTGAAGTCCGCCCGGAAGAGCGCCCCCGCCCGCGCGCAGACGATCCCCAGGATCTCGTCGGCGTCCAGGCTGGCCGAGGTGGCGATGGCGATCTCACGAAGCGCTTCCAGCTCCCGACGACTTTCCGGCGGCATTCCAGGCTCCTGGGGCTCCGTGGACCACGGGCCCGGCTGCGGGTAAGGTACGAACCACGGCGGACGGGGACGCGCGGCGGCGCCAATCGCAAGTTCCATGCGGCGTCCCGGCGGGGGTGTTATCTTGGGGCCGAACCCTCCGCGGGGCGGCCGGCCCCTCCCGCGGCAAGACCCCGGCCCGACATGCTGACGCCATGCTCCCCCCGCTCCGCCTGAGAAAGAACGAAGAACGCCGCCTCCGCGCCGGCCACCAGTGGGTGTTCAGCAACGAGGTGGACGTGGCTCGCACCCCGCTGACCGCCTTCGAGCCCGGCGCCGCGGTGGAGATCCAGGACTCGCGTGGGGCGCCGCTGGGGGCGGGGTACGTGAACCCACGCTCGCTGATCGCCGCGCGGCTGGTGAGCCGCGACCCGGCGCGCCCGCTGGACGGGGCGCTGCTGCGCGAGCGGATCGGGCGGGCGCTGGCGCTGCGGGAGCGGCTCTTCCCCGGGCCCTTCTACCGATTGGTCTTCGGCGAGGGCGA
>JAFAYN010000398.1 GCA_019240375.1 Gemmatimonadota bacterium | reverse complement strand
GCTGGAGCACGAGGTGGACTACATCGCCCTCTCCTTCGTGCGCTCGGCCGAGGACGTGCAGGACCTGGTGAACCGGATCCCCGAGGGGGGGCCGCTGGTGGTGGTCAAGGTGGAGAAGGGGATGGCGCTGGAGAACCTGAGCGAGATCCTGGGGTCCGCCGCCGCCGCGATGGTCGCGCGCGGCGACCTGGGTGTGGAGCTCCCCTTCGAGAAGGTGCCGCTGGCGCAGAAGCGGATGATCCAGCTCGCCAACCTGGCGAGCCGCCCGGTGATCACCGCCACGCAGATGCTGGAGTCGATGATCGAGAACCCGCGTCCCACGCGGGCCGAGGCCTCCGACGTCGCCAACGCCATCATCGACGGGACGGACGCGATCATGCTCTCCGCCGAGACGGCCACGGGGAAGTTCCCGATGGAGGCGGTCAAGTCGATGGTGCGGATCGCCCAGGAGATCGAGGACTCGCACGTGATCGAGTCGGGGCCGCACTACGACATCCCGGTGGAGCGCTTCACCGACGGGCACACCCCCACCGAGCGCGCCATCGCCGCCGCCACCGCCGAGGCGGTCCGCCGCCTGAACGCGCCGCTGATCCTGACCTTCACCAGCAGCGGCTCCACGGCGCGGGTGGTGTCGTCGTTCCGGCCGCCCGTCCCCATCCTGGCGCTCACCGACTCGCAGCGCACCTACAACCAGCTCGCCCTGGTGTGGGGGGTGATCCCGGTGTTCTGCTCGCCGGAAGCCAGCTTCGAGGAGATGCTGGCGTGCGGGCGGCAGACCGCCGTGGAGCGTGGCCTCGCCCGGCCGGGAGAGCGGGTGGTGGTCACCGCCGGCTACCCGATCCACGTGCCGGGGACCACCAACCTGATCCAGGTGGAGGTGGTGTGAGGAAGGGCGGGTGAGGCTCCGCTTCCTGGGGACGGGGACCTCGTTCGGGATCCCCGTCATCGGGTGCGGGTGCCGGACCTGCACCTCGTCCGACCCTCGCGACCGGCGGACCCGGCACGGGGCGCTCCTGGAGGAGGACGGCCGTCGACTGCTGATCGACACCCCGCCCGAGCTGCGGCTGCAGCTCCTGGAAGCCGGGGTGGGCGAGGTGGACGCGGTGTGGTACACCCATTGCCACGCGGACCACGTGCACGGGGTGGACGACCTGCGCGTCTTTTCCATCCGGCGCAACGGCGCGCTCCCGGTGTACGGCTCCGAGGAGTGCGTAGCCACGCTGGAAAGCCGCTTCAGCTACGTGTTCGACCCGGCCATCCGGCCCATCGAGGGGACCACCAAGCCCGAGGCGCGGCTGGTCCCCTTCCAGGCGTACCGGGAGGTGGAGGTGGCGGGGTTCCGGATGCTCCCGCTCCCCGTCCCGCACGGGCACGTGGAGGCGTTCGGCTTCCGCGTGGGGGGGCTGGGCTACATCACCGACGCCAAGCAGCTCCCCGCCCGCACCCGCGAGGCGCTGGCGGGGGTGAGCGTGCTGGTGCTCAACGCCCTCTGGTACGGCGACCCGCACCCCACCCACTTCACCGTGGAGGAGGCGGTGCAGGTGGCGCAGGAGATCGGCGCCGAGCGCACCTACCTGACCCACATGACGCACCAGGTGACGCACAAGGAGCTGCAAGCGCGCCTCCCCGAAGGGATCCACCCCGCCCATGACGGCCTGGTGGTGGAGCTGTAGGACCCGAACCCGAGCCCGATCCGACCATGCCTGAGCAGAACCTCCCGACCCTGGACTACAACAACATGCTCGCGCCCCGCCTGGGTGGAGGGCACGGGATCGACCCCGCGAGCCTGGACGGGCTGGCGGAGCGCTTCCGCGAGATCCACGCGGACACCGGGCGCCGCCGCGAGTCGGGGGAGATGGGCTTCTTCGACCTCCCCGACGCGCAGGAGATCGTCGGGCAGATCGAGGCGTTCGCCAACGGGGCGGGGCAGGCGTTCGAGGACGTGGTGGTGCTGGGGATCGGCGGCTCGGCGCTGGGGACCATCGCACTGCGCACCGCGCTGCTCAAGCCGTCGTGGAACGAGCTGGACGACGAGGCGCGCGAGTTCTTCCCCCGGCTGCACGTGCTGGACAACATCGACCCGGTCTCCTTCGGCGCCTTCCTGGACCGGATCGACCTGCGCAAGGCGCTCTTCAACGTGGTCTCCAAGTCCGGCGGCACCGCCGAGACCATGAGCCAGTACCTGATCATCCGCGAGAAGCTGCAGGCCGAGCTGGGCGAGGACGGGTACCGCGGACACATCGTCTTCACCACCGACCCGGAAAAGGGCGTCCTCCGGCAGATCGCGCAGCAGGAGGGGATCAGCGCCCTCCCCATCCCCTCCAACGTGGGCGGGCGCTTCTCCGTGCTGTCGGCGGTGGGGCTCTTCCCCGCCGCGCTGGTGGGGATCTCCATCCGCGAGCTGCTGGACGGGGCGCGGGAGATGGTGGAGCGCTGCGCCACCGACGACCTGCGCGCCAACCCGGCGGCCCTCTTCGCCGCGCTCCAGTACCTGGCCGACACGGAAAAGGACGCCCCCATCCACGTGATGATGCCCTACTCCGACCGGCTGCGCGACGTGGCGGACTGGTTCCGGCAGCTGTGGGCCGAGAGCCTGGGGAAGGCGAAGAGCCGCGACGGACGGGACGTGTACGCTGGGCCCACCCCGGTCAAGTCGCTGGGCGCGACCGACCAGCACTCGCAGGTGCAGCTCTACATCGAGGGGCCGTTCGACAAGACCATCACCTTCCTGTCCGAGCGCGAGGCGGGCGAGGACATCCAGATCCCCGCCATCCCGCAGTACGCGCAGGTGGGGGAGCTGGGGTACCTGGGCGGCCACACCCTGGGCGAGCTGCTGCGCACCGAGATGCTGGCGACCGAGGCGGCGCTGGCGCAGCGCGGGCGGATGAACATGATGCTGGAGCTTCCCCGCGTGGACGCCCGCTCGCTGGGCGCCACCCTGATGCTCCTGCAGATTGCTACCGCCTACGCCGGCGGCTTCTACGGGATCGACCCGCTCGACCAGCCGGGGGT
>JAFAYN010000393.1 GCA_019240375.1 Gemmatimonadota bacterium | reverse complement strand
CGACAACGAGCTCCTCTGCGAGGCGGGCGACCTGATCGACGAGGAGACGGCGGACGTCATCGAGGACGCGGGGATCCAGTCGGTCAAGATCCGCAGCGTGCTCACCTGCGACTCGCGCCGCGGGCTGTGCCGGCAGTGCTACGGCCGCAACCTGGCCACCATGGAGATGGTGGACATCGGCGAGGCGGTCGGGATCCTGGCCGCGCAGTCGATCGGCGAGCCGGGGACGCAGCTCACCCTGCGCACCTTCCACATCGGCGGCACCGCGGCCCGTATCGCGGCGACCACCGGGCGGAAGAGCAAGGTGGACGGCGTCGCCCAGTTCGAGCGCATCACCACCGTGACCACGCCGGAAGGGGCGCGCATCGTGACCTCGCGCGAAGGTGAGATCATCATGCGCACGCCCGAGGGCACGGTCCGCTCCCGCCTGGCGGTGCCGTACGGCGCCACCATCAGCGTGGAGGACGCCCAGCACGTGGTCACCGGGGACATGCTCTTCGCCTGGGACCCGTACTCGGAGCCGATCGTCGCCGACTTCGGCGGCGTGGTGCGCTTCGAGGACATCGTGAACGAGGAAACCGTTCGCGAGGAGCTGGACGAGTCGACCGGCCGCCGCCAGATGGTCATCATCGAGGACCGGAGCAAGAAGCTCCACCCGATGATCGAGATCCGCGACCCGTCGACGGACACCAAGCTGCGCGAGTTCATCATCCCGGTGGGCGCGCAGCTCACGGTGCAGGACGGGGAGCAGATCGTCCCCGGCGCCCCGCTGGCGAAGATCGCCCGCGAGGCGTACAAGACGCGCGACATCACCGGTGGTCTGCCGCGAATCGCCGAGCTGTTCGAGGCGCGCAAGCCCAAGGACCCGGCGGTCATCACCGAGGTGGACGGTACGGTGCGCTTCGGCGACATCAAGCGCGGCAAGCGCGAGGTGATCGTCATCCCCGACACGGGGAACGAGCGGGTATACGAGGTGCCGGTCGGCAAGCACCTCCGGGTGCACGAGGGCGACTTCGTGCGCGCCGGCGACCGCCTGTCGGAGGGCCCGGTGAACCCGCACGACATCCTCAAGATCAAGGGGCCGCGCGCGGTGCAGGAATACCTCCTGAACGAGGTCCAGGAGGTGTACCGGCTGCAGGGCGTGAAGATCAACGACAAGCACATCGGCGTCATCGTCCGCCAGATGCTCCAGAAGGTCCGGATCACCGATCCGGGCGAGACGGAGCTGCTGGAAGGCGAGACGGTGGACCGCACCGTGTTCCTGGACATCAACCAGGAGGCGTTCGGCCGCGGGCTCCGTCCGGCGATCTCCGAGCCGCTCCTGCTCGGAATCACCAAGGCGTCGCTGACCACGCAGTCGTTCATCTCGGCGGCCTCCTTCCAGGAGACCACCCGGGTGCTCACGGACGCGGCGATCCGCGGCGCCCGCGACAACCTGCAGGGGCTGAAGGAGAACATCATCATCGGCCACCTGATCCCCGCCGGGACCGGCATCTACCGGTACCAGGACGTGGACTTCACGCCGGAAGGCGCGGAGCCGGTGGTCGAGGCCCCGGCCCCGGTCGAGGCGACGGTGGAGGCGTGAGCCTCCACCCCTCTTCGTCGGGGAAGTAGATCTCGGGTCCGGGCGCGGGTGTCGTTTTCATGGCACCCGCGCCCGGGTCTACTCGCAGTGACGACCGCAGTGTAGTTTCTCCGCAGAACCTCCTGCAGTTCAGTTGCACTCCGAAGCGACATTCGAGGGGGAGCGGCTCCCTTGCCGGGATATCGAGCCGCGTGCTTTCCATCGGGACGGTAGACCGGGCATTCACCAGGCTTCCCATCGCGTTCCCCTCAACAGCATCTCCGCCGCCGAGACATGAACCATTCAGCCGTCCCACGTTTTCCAGCGGAGACACCCCGCTTCCCGGCGCGAGGGTTTCCCCGGACCGAGGCCGACATCTCGTTTCCGCGCCGCAAGCCGAGGTGGATCGCGCTGTCCCTCACCTACCGGCTCGTCCAGGTCGCACGGTGGATTGTCGGAGACCGCGCGCTCCTCCGGTTCTTCCTCAACGCGAACTGGATCTGCTGGCGCTTCTCGTACGAGCTGAGCTGGCAGACCTTCGGCGGCGCCTTCCGCAACACCACCTACTGCGTGTCGGACGACCTGCTCGCCAGGTGGATCCCGGCGGGCGGCGCGGTGGTGGACATCGGGTGCGGCACCGGCCGGCTGTGCCACATGGCGGGGCGCCACGCCGGCCGCGTGGTGGGAATCGACTACGACCGGACGCTGATCGCGCAGGCCGTACGCCAGAACACGTCGAGTCACATCGAGTTCAGGGTGGGCGACGTCACCACCGCGCTCCCGGGAGAGCAGTTCGACGTCGCCCTGCTGGTGGCGGTGCTGGAGCACATCGAGGACGTCGACTCGCTGCTCCGGTCCATCCGCACCGTCGCTCCCACGCTGATCGTCGAGGTCCCCGACTTCGACGCGGACCCGCTGAACCTGGTGCGCCGCGACCTCGCCTGCGTCTGGTACACCGACGCGGACCACGTGCGGGAATACACCCAGCCGGTGCTGGAAGAGCACCTCGCCCGGAACGGCTGGACACCCGTGGAGTGGGAGCGGCGGGGGGGGATGATGCTCGCCGTCTGCGAGCGGAGCGAGCCGGGGGAGGCCCGAAGTCTCGTCAGGGCCGGCGAGGGCGCCGCGCAGAACTCGAACGTCTGAAAACGAAGCGGCTCCGGGCACGCATCCGGGGCCGCTTCGCGCTCGCAGGCCCGAGACCCGCCCAGTATTGACACGTGGCGGGTATCCGGCTAAATTACCCAGTCTGTCGCCTAACTTTTGTTGGCGGCGGCGAAGACGCGGCGTGTCTTCGCCCGTCTTTTTTCGTCTATCAAGGCTCCTGATCTAGTATGCCGACGATCAACCAGCTGGTCCGCAAGGGACGCCAGACGCTCGAGAACAAGAGCAAGTCGCCCGCCATGCGGAACAATCCGCAGAAGCGCGGCGTCTGCACGCGCGTCTACACCACCACGCCGAAGAAGCCGAACTCGGCCCTCCGGAAGGTTGCCCGCGTCCGGCTGACCAACGGGTTCGAGGTCACGGCGTACATTCCCGGCGAGGGTCACAACCTCCAGGAGCACTCGATCGTCCTGATCCGCGGCGGTCGCGTGAAGGACCTCCCGGGTGTCCGCTACCACATCATCCGTGGAACGCTCGACTCCTCCGGCGTGAACGATCGTCGGCAGAGCCGTTCCAAGTACGGCGCCAAGCGGCCTAAGGCGGGTGCTGCCGCCGGCAAGGGCGCCCCGGCCAAGGGGAAGGGGAAGAAGTAAGCCATGAGCCGTCGAAATCGTGCAGTCAAGCGCCCGACCATCGCAGATCCGGTCTACGGTTCCGAGGTCGTCACCAAGTTCGTGAACACCCTCATGCTGGACGGCAAGAAGTCCACCGCCGAGGGGATCTTCTACGGCGCCATGACGGTGCTGGAAGAGCGGACCGGCCAGCCGGCCGAGACCGTCTTCAAGCAGGCGCTGAACAACGCCAAGCCGGTCCTCGAGGTGAAGTCCCGCCGTGTCGGCGGCGCCACCTACCAGGTCCCGGTCGAGGTTCGTCCGGAGCGCCGTCAGGCGCTGGCGATGCGCTGGCTGGTCGGCTATGCCCGCGCTCGCGGCGAGAAGACCATGTCCGACCGCCTTGCCGCCGAGCTCCTGGCCGCGAGCCGGAACGAGGGTGCGACGATCAAGAAGAAGGACGACACGCACCGTATGGCCGAGGCCAACAAGGCCTTCGCCCATTACCGCTGGTAACTAAAGCCAACAGGACGGAGCGTGCAGGCGCTTGGAAGGCGATGCCCGCCTTCCGGGCCGCCTGCACCTCTGCATAACGGGAATATAGATCATGGCCCGCACCACACCGCTTGAGAAGTACCGCAACATCGGCATCATGGCGCACATCGATGCCGGCAAGACCACCACGACCGAGCGCATCCTGTACTACACGGGCCGCACGCACAAGATCGGCGAGGTGCACGAGGGTGCGGCGACCATGGACTGGATGGAGCAGGAGCAGGAGCGCGGAATCACCATCACCTCCGCCGCCACCACCTGCCAGTGGGACCGCTTCGGCGACACCTACCGGATCAACATCATCGACACCCCGGGGCACGTCGACTTCACCGTCGAGGTGGAGCGCTCGCTCCGTGTGCTCGACGGCGCCGTCTGCGTGTTCGACGCGGTGGCCGGCGTGGAGCCGCAGTCCGAGACGGTGTGGCGCCAGGCCGACAAGTACGGCGTGCCGCGCATCTGCTTCGTGAACAAGATGGACCGGACCGGGGCCAACTTCCAGCGCTGCGTGGACATGGTCCGCGACCGCCTGGGTGCCAACCCGCTCCCGATCCACCTTCCCATCGGCGACGGCGAGAACTTCGTCGGGATCGTCGACGTGCTGCGCCAGGTCGAGCTGATCTACGACGACACCACGCTGGGCAAGAACTGGACGGAGCAGCCGGTGCGTGCCGAGCTCCAGGGCGCCGTCGCAGCCGCCCGCCTGGCGCTGGTCGAGGGCGCGGTCGAGCACGACGAGGACCTGATGGGGCGCTACCTGGAGGGCGAGGAGATCGCCGAGGCGGAGCTTCGCCGCGCCATCCGCAACGCCACCATCGCGGGCGCCATGACGCCGGTTCTCACCGGCTCCGCGTTCAAGAACAAGGGCGTGCAGCAGCTGCTGGACTCGGTGATCGACTACCTCCCGGCCCCGGTGGACATCCCGGCCATCAACGGCACGGACCCGGAGAACGACGACGCGCCGCTCGAGCGCCACGCGACCGACGACGAGCCCTTCTCGGCGCTGGCGTTCAAGATCGCCACCGACCCATTCGTCGGGAAGCTGACCTTCTTCCGCGTCTACTCGGGCGTGATCGCCGCCGGCGCCCACGTGCTCAACAGCACCAAGGGCAAGCGCGAGCGCCTCGGCCGCATCCTGCAGATGCACGCCAACAAGCGTGAGGAGATCCCCGAGGTGCGCGCCGGCGACATCGCCGCCGCCATCGGGCTGAAGGACACCACCACGGGGAACACGCTCTGCGACCAGGAGCACCCGGTGGTCCTGGAGTCGATGACCTTCCCGGAGCCGGTGATCCACGTCGCGATCGAGCCGAAGACCAAGGTCGACCAGGACAAGATGGGCGAGGCGCTGCGCCGCCTGTCGGAGGAGGACCCGACCTTCCGCGTCCACACCGACCCGGAGACCGGCCAGACGATCATCGCGGGGATGGGCGAGCTCCACCTCGAGATCATCGTGGACCGCATGCTCCGCGAGTTCAAGGTGGACGCCAACGTCGGCCGCCCGCAGGTGGCTTACCGCGAGACCATCCGCAAGCAGGTCAGCAACGTCGAGGGGAAGTTCGTCCGCCAG
>JAFAYN010000378.1 GCA_019240375.1 Gemmatimonadota bacterium | reverse complement strand
CCTGGCTGTCCCGGCCTTCCTGGCGGTGGAGGCGTTCCGCCCGCTCCTGGGGGCGGGGCTGGGGTTTGCGGCCGGGGCGATGCTCTGGATGTCGGCGCGGGAGCTGGTCCCGGAGGCGCTGAAGGAGGCGCCGCGCCTGCAGGTGGCCGGGGTGATGGTGGTGGCGGTGGTGGCGATGCTCGCGGCGCAGGCGCTCCTGCAGGTCTGACGGCGGGCGTTCTTTCAGGCGTCGTGCCGCACCACGTCGCCGGACTCGGGGATCACCTGCCGCAGCAGGGAGTGGATGTGCTCCAGCGCCCGGTCCTGTGCGGCCAGGTGTTCGAGGATGGCCCGGATCTCCTCCTCCGCCTTCTGGTTCACCAGGTAGTCGTTGTGCGCCTCCAGCCGGTCGCGGGCGGCCTGCCGGTTCTGGCTCATCATGATGATGGGGGCGGCGTACGCCGCCTGGAGCGAGAGCGCGAGGTTGAGGAGGATGAAGGGGTAAGGGTCCCAGTGCCGGATCCAGGCGGCGACGTTGAGCGCGACCCACCCGGTGAGGAGCACCGACTGGGTGATGATGAAGGGCCACGAGCCCATGGTGGCTGCCACCCGGTCGGCTGCGCGCTGCCCGAAGGTCAGCTGCTCCTCGAAGACCTCGTTGACGTCCTGGACCGGCGGGTGGTCGTGCCGGAACGGGGAGGGGAAGCGTAGCATCGGGGCTCCTACTCGTGCCGGATGGCATCGATGGGCGAAAGGCGGGCGGCGCGCGCCGCGGGGTACATCCCGAAGGTGAGCCCCACCGTCAGGGCGGAAACGGCGGCCACCAGCACGGTGCTCGCGGAAAGCCAGGGGTAGAGGGGAGCCTCGCTGGTGGCGCGGATCCCGGCGCTGATCCCCACGGCGCCCAGCAGCCCGAGCACCACCCCCACCGCGCTCCCGGCGCCGGAGATGGCGACCGACTCGGCGAGGAACTGGAGGCGGATGTCGCGTCCGCGCGCCCCGGCGGCCTTGCGGATCCCGATCTCGTGGGTGCGCTCGGTGACGGAGGCGAGGAGGACGTTCATGATCCCGATCCCGCCCACCAGGAGCGAGATGGCGGCGACCGCTCCCATGAACAGCTTGAACACCGTCATCTGCCGCTGCACCTGCTCGACCCGGTCGAGCGAGGTCCCCACCAGGAACCGCTCCTCCCATCGCCCGTAGCGCCCCGCCAGCCAGTCCTCGACTCGGTCCTGCACCGCCTGCACCTCTTCCACCGAGCGGGCGCGGATCTCCAGCGCGGGCGCAGCCGCGGGTCCCACCGGGTGCAGGATCCCCGCCGCCGCGCGCAGGGGGACCAGCACGTGCAGCACGCGCTCCCGCGGGCGCGGCGCGAGCACCCCGATCACCCGCCGCGGGACGCCGTTGAGGCGCACCGTCTGCCCGATGGCCGCCGCCGGCTCGCGGTTCCCCGCCAGCCGCGCCGCCAGGAGGTGCGACACCACCGCCACCGGGGCGTTGCGCCCGGCCTCCACCTCGGTGAAGGAGCGCCCCGCCTCCAGCCGCGTGTGCCGGAACTCCAGGGCGCTGGCGAGGGTGGCGCTGACGATCGCCGCGTACTTCTTCCGCCCCTGCGGCGGGGTGACCAGCGCCTGCCCCGAGAGCTCCAGCGCCGTCCCCGAGATCCCCGGGATCTCCCGCTCCGCCGCCTGCGCGTCGGCCGCGGTGAGGATGGTGAACTCCTTCTTCGGGAAGGTGAGCCCGTCGATGGTGTCCGTGAGCCGGGGGCTCACCGTGACCATCTGCACCCCCGTGGTCCGCTCGATCTCGGAGCGCGCGAAGCGCTCCATCCCATCGCCCATGGAAAGGATGGCGATCAGCGAAGCCACCCCGATGATGACCCCCAGGGTGGAAAGTACCGTCCGCAGCGGGTTGACGCGAAGGGTTTCCAGCCCCACGCCCACGGAAGCGAGATCGACCCTGCGGCTCATGCGGGCTCTCCCGGATGGAGGGTGGGGAGCGGGTGCGACGGGTAAGGATCCGTACGCCGGGGGGTGGGGGAGGGTTTCAGGGGCACCACACGCCCCCGTCGTGCTCCCCTCGCCCAGAATTGGGAGAGGGGTGGCGCGAAGCGCCGGGGTGAGGGCCTGCTGACTTTCGCGCGAATGCCGGCTCAGTACGCCCCCCTCCGGCGGCCTTAGAGCCGCCACCTTCCCCCAATTCTGGGGGAAGGCATCCCGGAGAAGAAGCTTGGGTGCGCGGCTTTGGCTGGGCCCCCCTCCCCAACCCCTCCCCCACGGGGTGGGGAGGGGCTCAACTGCTTGAGGCCCTGTAGTTTGCCGTTCCTGCTGTACCCCACAAATCCTTTGCGGAGGGAGACTCGCGGCTGTTTGCGAGGCTCCCTCCGGGCTGGGGAGACCCACGGTTGTATCGTGGGGCTCACCGGCCCCGCGGAAGAGACCGGCAGCAGTACCGCCGGGCTCTGGAGCGGTCCGCCCCCGAGCACAAATGCCATGAAAAACAATACGCCCGGTCCATCGAAATCGACAGACCGGACGTAAAGTCATGGGAACGCTGGCCGGACTCGAACCGGCATCCTGGCCTCTACAGGGCTATCCGCGCGGAATCACCTGTAGCTCGCCCGTGGGAGACCTCCTCCGAACCGTCTCTCTACAACGAACGCTCTCCCCGCGTGTCTTCCGAACCACGCCGCAGCGCCCCACGGGTGCCTCGACATCCGGATGCCGGGCCTCCCCTTTGCGCGGTCGTCTCGTACTTCCGTGGCCACACGGAGAGACCGCCCTCGCGTACCTCTCATATCCCGACGTTCGGTACGGACGGGGAGCGCAAATCCGTTCCATCGAACGGCACCACGCGCAGGAAAAAAAGGCTGCAAGTTCCGCGCCGGGAACAGCTTGGGAACCGAAGGCGGATCAGCGCCGCCACGCCCGGTTGACCAGGCTGGTGAGAACGTGGTCCTCCCAGCGGCCATTGATCAGCAGGTAGTCCCGCGCGTACCCTTCCACCGTGAACCCCAGCCGCTTCAACAACGCCCCGCTGCGCTGGTTGTGCGCGGCGTAGATGGCGGACACGCGGTGCAGCCCCATCGCCCCGAACACGTGCCCGATCCCCGCGGCGACGGCCTCGGAGGCCAGCCCCTTTCCCTGCTCGGAGGCGGCGATCCCGTACCCCAGCCAGCACGAGTACGACGCGCCCAGCGTGATCGCGGTGAAGGTGACCATCCCGATCACCCGCGCCGGGTCGTCACGCGGGAGGACCAGGAGCCGGAGCGCTTCGCCGCGCGCCAGCTCCAGCCGGTTCTGCTCGGCCCGCCCCTCCCAGAACTCCGGCGTCAGGTAGTCGGGCGGCCACCCGGGGACGGAGCCGGCCAGGTGCTCGCGGTTCTCCGTCAGGTAGCGGACGATGGCGGGGGCGTAGCCGCGGGTGACCGTGCGCAGCACCAGCCGGCCGGTACGCAGGATCGGCCCGCCCTCGGTGGGCGACGGGTCCAGTGCGCTCACGCGGCGCTCTGCGCGTCCTCCGTTTCCGCGGGCGGGAGGAGGTGGTCCACGCGCAGCGTCTCCTCCGCCATCCCCTTGCGGTGCGGGTCACCCACCCAGGCCGCCAGCCGCTGCATGAAGCGCCACACGTCGCCCTCGCCGGGGCGGAGGTAGCTCTCGTCGTTGGAGTCGGTCCCCATCCGCTCGAACACCTGCGTCAGCCACTCGGGCCCGTGCCCGCCCACCTCCAGTGCCGGGAGCCAGCACTCCAGTTCGCCGCTGGGGACGATGAACACCCCGAAGGCGGTCAGGCTGTCGAGGAGGAGCTCGGCGGAGGCGCGGACCTCGCGGCCCAGGGTGTAGATCCCCCCGTCCTTGAAGCTCTCGTTGCGGATCTTCTGCTGCAGGTGGGCGCGCATCTCCTCCCACGCCTGCACGAACACCTCGGGGACGAAGGCGGCCCGCATCAGGTCGCGGAAGTCCTCCTTCCCCTTGAGGATGTCCAGGTCGACGATGGCGGCGGCGGGGATCCCCATCTCGCGCAGCGGCCGGACGATGCGGCGGATGGTCTGCTTGTTCTGCGCGTTCAGGAAGATGCACCCGTCGGCGCCCCCGCGGCCGGAGGCCAGGAGGCGCTCGTTGACCTCCTGGTAGAAGACACGGTCGGCGTCGGCCTCGCACACGATGGCGCCCTCGTGGAAGAGGGCCCCCAGCACCCCGGTGGAGCGGAGGAGCGGGTCGCGCATCATCGACTGGAGCTTGTCGGCCGGGAGGAGGGTGGCGCTCGGCACCCCCTTCTTGTAGGTGAGCCGGACGATGTTGACCCCCTTCCCGGCCTGCACGCACCCCATCACGAAGTCGGGGCTGTGGGTGGAGGCCAGCACGTGCGCGTGGCGCTCGGCGGCGAGCTGCGTCAGGCGGCGCCCCAGCTTGCGGATGAGCGGGGGGTGCAGGAACGCCTCGGGCTCGTCCACCAGCATGATGCGGTAGTCGGCGCTCAGCACCGCGGCGGTGAGCCCGGTGAACGCCTTGACCCCGTCGCTCATCTCGGAGATGTCGGTGGCCGCCGCGTGGAAGGAGCGCGCCCGCTCGTCCAGCGCCTGCTCCTCGGCGTCGTCCTCCGGGGCGCGGTCCGACATGCGGATGCGCAGGTGCGTGCCGCCGGTGGGGTCCAGCACGAAGTGCAGCCCGAAGGCGTCGGCGGTGATCTGGCGGATCCGCTGGCGCGCCTCGTCGTCGCGGAAGAGCGCGGCCAGGTGGTTGGTCGGGTGGAGCTGCAGGTCGCCCATGGGGCGCGGGTAGGTCAGCGCCAGCCGCGTGCGCCCGTCGAGCCGGATGGCGAAGAGCGCCAGGAAGTCGCGGCAGAGCCGGGCGAAGTCGGCGGCGTGCACCCCCTCCGGCGTTTCCAGCATCCGGGCGATCCAGCCGAAGTCGAGGAGCTGCTCGGTGGGGAGGTCGCCCGACACGTCGGTGGCGCGCTTCATCACGTACTCGCCCATCGGCTTCATCCGCGACACCCGGATCAGCGCGTCGCCCGCCTCGATGCTCCCGTCGTCCACCCGGCGGGACTCCAGCATCCCGCGCGCCTCGTCGGGGGTGGGGAGGTCGAAGTCGATCCAGCGGACGATGCGCCGCTCGGAGCGCCCCCCGCTGTCCAGGAAGTCCTCGATCTCGCGCAGCGCCAGGCTCTTCCCGGAGTTGTTCGGGCCCACGAACACGGTCATGGGCGCGGGGGTGAACTCCAGCGGGAAGTCGGCCCCGGTCGGTCCGAAGCGGAGGGTCAGGTTTCTGAGCATCGATTCACGTCCCCACCGGGGACTACGACGGATGGGCAGGATGGCGCCACGCGGGAGGCGGCGCGGGCTTCGCTCCAGGGGAGGGAATTGCCAGAAGCGGGCCAGCATCGCCGCGCCATCCGTCGTACCCGGCCCTTGACGCGCGGTCCCGAACAGGTATCATTTAGACGTTGGTCTAAATGTTCATCCGTTCTCCGGCGGCGATGCTCGACCAGACGATCCGTGCGCTCACCGACCCCACCCGGAGGGAGATCCTGCGCGCCCTGCGCGAGGGGGACCTGACCGCGGGGGAGATCGCGGGGCGCTTCCCGATCACCGCCGCGTCGGTCTCGCACCACCTGGCGGTGCTGCGCGAGGCGGAGCTGGTGACGGTGGAGCGCAACGGGAAGAGCCTGGTGTACGCGCTGAACACGACGGTGCTGCACGAGTTCCTGCAGGGGATGATGGAGCTTTTCGGAAAGGGGGAGGAGTCATGAGTCCGATCCGCAGGTGGCCGGGGCCGGCGGTGCTGGCGGCGATGTGGGGCTTCGCGCTCGCCGTGTTCCGGCGCCTCCCGGCGGAGGTCCCCACCCACTGGAACCTGCACGGCGTGGCGGACGGGTGGATGCCGCGCTTCCCGGGGGCGTTCGCGCTCCCGGCGGTTGCCACCGCGGTCTGGCTGCTGACCGCCTTCCAGTCCCGCTTCGACCCGTACCGGGGGGAGGTGGAGCGCTCCACCCCCACGCGGGTGCTGATCACGGAGATCGTGGTGGTGTTCATGGCGGCGCTGGAGGGGGTCACCGTGGGGATCGCGATGGGGTGGCCGATCGAGATGTCGCGGGTGATGTGGCCGGCGACCGGGCTCCTGCTGGTGGCGATCGGGAACTTCCTCCCGCGGGTGCGCCGCAACTGGTTCATCGGGGTGCGCACCCCGTGGACGCTCTCGAGCGAGGCGGTGTGGCGCACCACGCACCGGGTGGCCGGGTGGACGCTGGTGGGGGCGGGGCTCGCGGTGGCGGCGGCGGGGTTCCTCCCGGAGGGGGCGCGGCCATGGGTGGCGCTGGGCGCGCTGGCGGTCGCCGCGGTGGTGCCGGTGGGGTG
>JAFAYN010000237.1 GCA_019240375.1 Gemmatimonadota bacterium | reverse complement strand
CGACCGCGTCCGGGTTGTTCGCCACGATGGTGCTCCAGGGGACGAAGCACGAGAAGGCGCACACGCCGTTGATGGGCTTCGACGACCACCAGACGGCGCTCCCCCCGGCGTACGCGTCCCACGACTGCCAGGTCCCGGGCTGGACCGCCCCCTGGCCGGTGTTGTAGACCGGCTCGAAGACCAGGGTGGCGAACCCGCCGGCTACGTTGGGCCCGTTGTAGTCGATCTCCAGGTTGATGGACGGCACCTGGAACGTGGTCCCCCCCGCGAAGCGGTAGGTGGCGTAGCCCAGCCCGTCCACGTCGGCCAGCCGGGTGCCCAGGTGGTCGTAGTTGAACAGGAAGACCTTGTCGGAGCCGGTGGGCGTCTGCATCTGGAAGCTCCCCACGCCCAGGGGCGGCGTGCCCGGCCCTGGCACGAACGCGGCGTTCCCGGCGTTGCGGGTGTACAGCACCCAGCTCCGGGTTGGCGGCGTGTTCTCCGGCTGCCGCGCGACGTCCTCTTCGGTGACCACGGTGGTGGCTCCCGGCGCCTGGGCGAAGACCGCCGGGAGGCGCTCGGGAGCAAGCGGCGCGGTGGAATCCGTGCCGCAGGCGGCGAGGGCGAGGGTGCCTGCGAAGGCGAGGAGGGTGCAGGGTCTGCGCATGAAAACCTTCCCGGAAAGGGTGGCCCGGCGGGCGCCGGGTGCCCTTCTTCGGCACCGGGGCGGTCTCGGTGAGATCCCCGGCTTTGCGGACCGGCCTCGCGACCGGGGTGCCTTTTTCGGAAGGGAGCGACGGAATGCGGGATTCCGACGGGGCTGGAACGCGCTGCACTCTAAAGAGGGTCACCTACTAAAACAATAGTCGCCCCCAGCTCCGGCGCGCCGCGTCTACCCCCCGGCCGCCTGCCGGTGGCTGGCCATGCTGATCCGCTGCGCGCTGACGAGAAAGGTCATGAGGGTCCCGATGGCCTCGTCCACCTCCGCCGCGCGCTCCGGGTGAACCCGGCGCCGGACGGCCGCCGCGAACTCCTCGCCCAGGATCTCGTGCTCGCGCCGCAGCTCGTCCTCGCTCCAGCCGAGGCGGAAGCGCTGCATCCCGTGTCGCTCCGCGATGGTCCGCTGGATCGCGGTGCCGTCGCGCAACGCCCCCGATTCGCTCCCGGCCGCCAGGTCCATCCCCCCGATCGTCTGCGCGGTGTCGGACAGGAAGCTCGCCAGGTGGTCCTCCAGCTCTGCCTCGCCCAGCCGGTGCGCGCTGGGGGTGTGGGGGTCGCTGCGGAGCCGCGCCACGAAGGCGTGGAGGATCCGCTCCATCTCCGCGAGGACGGCGTCGCGGACCTCCTGCAGGAGCCCAGGCGTGGGCGGCTCCTCCTCCGCGTCGGCGACGGGCGGGGCGAGGGTCTCCTCCGTCGCGGCGGGAAGCCAGAGGACGAAGGTGGATCCCACCCCCAGCTCGCTCCGCACCGTCAGGTCGCCGCCCATGAGGCGGGCCAGCCGCCGGCTGATGGCGAGCCCCAGCCCCGTGCCGCCGTGCTGCCGCGTGTGGGTCATGTCCGCCTGCACGAACGCCTCGAAGACAGCGCCGAGCCGGTCGGCGGGGATGCCGAGCCCCGTGTCCTCCACGCGGACGTACGCCCAGGGCCCCGGCCCTTCCAGCTCGGGGTCGGCGGGGAGCGTGGCGGCGGTTCCCGCGCTCACCGTGATCCGTCCGCCGGACCGGGTGAACTTGACGGCGTTGGAAAGGAGGTTGACCAGGATCTGCCGTACCCGCTCCTCGTCGCCCCAGTAGGGGACCTCCGCCGCGAAGCCCGAGACCGCGTCGACGACCTCGACCCCGCGGGCGTCGGCCTGCGGGACCACCAGGGAGAGCGCGCCCTCCACCGCCGGGCCGATGCGCCCGGCGGTCCGCTTGACCACCGTGCGGCCCGCCTCCGTCCGCGCGTACTCCAGCACCTCGTCCACGATCTCCAGGAGGTGCATGCTGCTCATCCGGATGCGCCCGAGCTGCCCCCGCTGCTGGTCGTTCACCGGCCCCGCCAGCTCCATGTCCAGCAGGTCGGTGTAGGCCATGACCGCGTTCAGCGGCGTCCGGATCTCGTGGCTGATCGTCGCCAGGAACAGGCTCTTGGCGCGGCTCGCCTCCTCCGCGTGCCGCCGGGCCTCCTCCGAAAGCTCGTGGGCCGCCTGGAGCGCGGCTTCGGCGGCGCGCTGGGCGGTGAGGTCGCGCGTCACCTTGGCGAAGCCGATCAGCTCGCCGCGGTCGTCGCGCAGGGCGGTGAGCGTGACCCCGGCCCAGAAGGTGGATCCGTCGCTCCGCGTGCGGTGCCCCTCGCCCGTGTACTCGCCCTCCTCCATCGCCTCCCGGATGTGCGCCTCGGCGGTGCCGTCCTCGGAGCCGCCGTCCGGGTACAGGAGACGGAGGTGGCCGCCCTCCGCCTCCTCCTTGGTCCACCACTTGATCAGCCGGGCGCCCTCGCCCCAGAAGGTGATGACCCCCTCCGGATCCATCAGGAAGATGGCGTAGTCGCGCACGTTCTCGGCGAGCGCCGCGAAGGCGCGGGCGGCGGTCTCGCCGCGGGCGACCCCGGCGTACGGGTCGCGCGGGACCGCGGCTCCCCCGGCGGCCAGCGCGGCGCGCTCCGCGCCGCGGCGCCAGGCGGCCTCGCGCTCCCGCGCTTCGGGGGGCGGGAGAGCCCCGGGGGTGTCGTTCCGGTCGTTGGGCATGGGCGCGCCGATTTGCAGGACCCGGGCCAGCGAGCCGCCCGGCCGCCCCTCCCGGGGGGCCGCGGCCCCGGATTTGCCGCACTCCGCGTCCGCCGGCCGTCTGTCCGAGCTGCCTGTCCGTCCTTGCGACCCGGAGAGGAAGGATGAGCACCCTGTCGGGACGATTGGAAGACCGACGACCCGCGCGCCACGCCGGCGTGCCCCGGTGGATTCTGCTCGCGCTCCCCGTGTGCATCGTCTTCGGCGTGGTGCTGGGGCTCTACTCCACCAGCGCTCCCCGCCTGTTCAGCCCCCCGGCCGGCCCCCCCGACTCCCTGCGCCTCAGCGGGATCCCCCTTCCGCGCACCCCCCCGGTGCTCGGGACGGAGTACCTGGAGCGGGTGGTGGAGAACAAGTCCGCCCGCGAGCTGGAGATCGAGCGGTTCGCCAACCGCTACTACGTCACCGAGCCGCTGGCGCGGATGATCCACGAGGCCGCGCTGGAGCAGGGGATCGACCCCGAGCTGGCCTTCCGCCTGATCCGGGTGGAGAGCGTGTTCGACGCCACGGCGTCCAACCCCGCCGGGGGGCTGGGCCTGTGCCAGCTGATGCTGGGGACCGCGCGCGACATCGACTCCACCATCACCACCCGGAAGCAGCTGATGGATCCGCGCACCAACCTCCGGGTGGGGCTGATCAACCTGCGCAACATGATCGAGCGCTACCACGGCGACGTGCGCCTGGGGGTGATCGCCTACAACCGGGGGGAGATCGCGGTGGACCGGGCGCTGAAGCGGGGGCGCGACCCGGAGAACGGGTACGGCAAGCTGGTGCTGGGGCCGGTGGCGCACGGCGGCAAGCCCTACACCGGCAAGGGGTTGGTCCCGAAGGTGGCGCCTCCGCCCGCTCCTCCCGCGCGGGACGACGGGGTGGCCGGACTGACCTCCGGCGCCGGGCACTGACGGCGGCCGGGGGTGCGGACCGGCGGTGGGTCGAGTAGCTTCACCGGTTCATCCCGCTCCACCGCCCGGAGCGGGGCTCCGTCCACCGCTTCGCGGTCACTCCCGATGAGCACTTCACCCCTTCCGGAAGAACCCGCCGCCCCGGCCCCGGGAAAGCGGGTCCTCCTGGCCGAAGACGAGGCCCTGTTCCACACCGCGATCGGCGAGTTCCTGGAGCACAAGGGGTACACCGTCCTCCACGCCATGAACGGCGAGGAAGCGGTGCGGATCGCCCGGGCGGAGTCGCCGGACGTCATCCTGATGGACGTCATGATGCCGCGGATGACAGGGACGGAGGCGATGCGGGAGCTGAAGAGGAGCGTCGAGACGGCGGGGATCCCTATCGTGGCGGTCACGGCCGCCGTGTACCGGAGGACGCTGGAAAGTACGCTGGCGGAGGGGTTCGACGGGTACGTCCCCAAGCCCTTCACCGCGGCGCAGATCCTGGCCGAGGTGGCCCGCCTGACCGGGGGCTAGTGGCGGTAGGGGAGGACCAGCGACGCGGTCGTCCCCTCTCCGGCCCGGCTCTCGATGAACAGCTCCCCCCCCAGCGACCGGGCCAGCCGCCGCGAAAGCGCCAGCCCCAGCCCGGCCCCGCGCGAGTGCGAGTCGGAGCGCGCCCCCTCGTCCACCTGGACGAAGGGCTCCATGATCCGCTCCAGCTCCGCCGCGGGGATCCCCCGCCCCGAATCCCGCACGTGCACCTCCAGCACCGGCTCCCGCCGGTGCCGCCCCAGGCTTCGCACCGTGCGCTGCACGCGCACCTCGATCCCCCCCTCGGTGGTGTACTTGACGGCGTTGGAAAAGAGCTGCAGGAGGATCTGCGACAGCTTGGCCGCGTCGGTCTGCAGCGGGGGGAGGCTGGGGTGGACGTAAAAGGAGATCGGGAGCTTTTTGCGGTTGGCGGCGGGCTCCACGCGCAGCAGCAGGTCGCGCACGAACTGCCGGGGCTGCACCACGTCCGTCTGCCCGGCCGCCTCCGCGGGGGTGTCGCCCAGCTCCAGCGCGCCGTCCAGCACGCGGATGATGGTGCCCAGGTGGTTCTGCGCCTGGTCCAGCACCTTCTGCAGCCGCGGGGGGACGCGGGCCTGCTCCAGGCGCAGCATGTCCGCGCTGAGCATCAGCGCCATGGCGGGGGTGCGGATCTCGTGGTTCAGCGCGGTGAAGAAGTGGTCGCGCCCCTGCCGCGCCGTTCGGGCCTCCTCGAACAGGTGGTCGTGCTCCAGCGCCAGCGCCGCCGCGTCGGCGAAGGCGCGGGCGGTCTCCTGCACCTCCTCCACCGGGAGGGCGCGCTCCGGGAACTGGAGCACCAGCGCCCCCGTCCCCACCCCGCGGATCTGCATGGGGGCGAGCAGGGTGCGGATCCCGCTCCCGCCCCGCAGCTGCAGGTGCGAGTCGATCCACTCCTCCAGCCGCGCGAAGGCCCCCACCAGCGCGCCGCCGGGCTCCAGCAGCGGCTGCAGCTCCCCGTCCGCGCACCCGCGCAGGGCGCGCGCCCGCAATCCCTCCCGCTCCACCACCGCTCCCCCGCACGCGCCCGAGGCCGCCACGGCCTCCTGGACCACCGCTTCCAGCGCCTGCTCCACGTCCGGCGCGCCCGCGGCCATGCGGAGGGCGCGGACCAGACCGGCGTGCGCGGCGCCCTGGCGGGCGGCTTCCTGTTCAGCGGTCATGAGGTCTTCGGGTGTCCGTCCGGGGCGTGGCGGCCGGGTGAGGGGGGAGCGCGGACCGGACCGCATAATCGGTTCCGGACGCGCGGAGGGCAACCGCCGCCGGCCGTTTGACGCCGCGACGGCGCCGGGATAATATACCGGATTGGTCCGGTCCGGATCGCCTCCGGGGGTGAATTTATAGACTCCACCTACCTCGATGAACAGGAATATTGTGAGCACACGGTGCTGGCGGGTCATTCCTCTTCCTCCCCTGGGTCCGGAGCGCTCGCTGGCCGCCGTCCTCCTCCAGGACACGCAGGGCGAGCTGGGGATGCTCCTCTGGCGGACCCTCCGCGCCGTCCACGCCTGGGCGACCACCGCCCCCGCCGACCGCTCCCTCGTCTTCCCCCCGGACGCCCGCGACCGCCGCATGGCCGACCTGCTCTCGGCGGCGCCGGACCCCGCGCTCGAGCGGCCGCTCCTGGTCCTGTCGGAATTGCTGGACGGCTCCTCCCGGATCGACGGTGAGCGGGTCGCGCTGGCGTGCCTGTGCGTCGCCGGGTGGGCACGGGGCGCGGGGAAGCCCGCCACCGCCGACGAGTTCACGTACGCGGCGGCGCTGGTCTGTCCCGGGAACCCGGCCCACGCCCTCGCCGCCGCCCGCGCGAGCCGCGACCGGGGCGAGGTGGAGGAGGCCGAGGCGATGTACCACCGCGCCGTCGGTCTGGCGCGCCAGGTGCACGACTGGGACAGCTACGTCCGCGCCCATGCGGGGCTGGGGAAGCTCGCCCAGGCGCGCGGACGGTACCCCTCCGCGCGCAGGGCGCTGCTGAGGGCGCTGCGGAACGCGGAGCGGCACCACCGGAGGGGGCTGCGCGCCATGGTCCTGCACGACCTCTTCACCGTCGCCCGCGAGTCCGGCATGGGGGAGGCGGAAGGGTACGCGCAGGCCGCGGCCGAGACGTACGGGGCGGGGCACGCCAGCCTGGCCGCGCTGGCCGGCGACGTGGCGATCCTGTGGATGGACCAGGGGCGCTTCGCCGAAGCGGCGACCGTGCTCCGCTGGATGCTCCCCCACCTTTCGGGGGAGGCGCGGATGGTGGCGCTCGGCAACTCCGCGCGCGCGGCGGGCGGGGCGGGGGACTACGAGGGCTTCCGGAGGGCCTTCGACGAGGTGCTGGCCGCGCCGGAAGGGATGCCGCGCCGGCTGGACGCGCTGAACGCGGCGGTGCTGGGCGCCGTCGGCGTTGGGGTGCTCGATCTGGCGGAAGCGGGGGCCCGGAGCGTGCTCGCGGGCGCGGAGCAGCGCGGCCAGCACGGCACCGTCGCGCAGATGGAGGGGCTGCTGGCCGAGGTGGAGGGGCTGCGCCGTACCGCCACGCGGTGCCCGGTCCAGGCCGCGCGGACGGACGGGGAAGGGTCGCCCCTGCTCCGGACGCTGGAGCGGGTGCTGGCCCCCGCCGGAGCCGGGGCGTAGCTCCCCGGCCCCCGGACCGCGGAGGACGTTACAGCCCGGATCCGATCGAGGTGTTGGTGTCGCGAGGGGAGGAGATGGTCCGGGGCGCGGTGGGCGACTGTCCGCAGGCGGCGAGCAGGGCGGCGGCGGCGATGGCGAGCAGGACGCGCGTCTTCATGGATCGTCTCCTCGGGTGTCGGTCGGGGTGTCGGGGTGGCGTTTGAGGACAAGGTATCCCCCTGTTTGCGGCGGGGCAGGGTTCCGACTACCTTGTAATCCGACCTTTTGCCGAAAACTATGCGCGAAGCTCTCCGCCCCCTCGTCCTGCTCCACTCGGATC
The DNA here is from genome assembly GCA_019240375.1 of Gemmatimonadota bacterium. Taxonomy (GTDB): domain Bacteria; phylum Gemmatimonadota; class Gemmatimonadetes; order Longimicrobiales; family Longimicrobiaceae; genus JAFAYN01. The sequence goes on along the minus strand of JAFAYN010000237.1, from coordinate 11,191 downwards.
CGGCCTTCCGGGAACGGCTCCGCAGGATCGCGCAGGGGCGTTTCGACCTGCGCCGGGTGCAGGAGTGGCCGGAGCTGGACGCGGCCGTTCGCGCCACGGCGCCCGGCGGCATCGTGGTCGTCGATCCCTACCACGGCCGGTCTCCCCGCGACCGGCTCGCCCCGGAGCTGATCTCGCTCCTCCGGCGCTTCCCCTCCGCGGCGGTGGTCGCCGCGCCGTTCATGCGCCCGGGGTGGCTGGAGGACATCCGGATCCTGGGGGAGTGGGGGATCGCGGGGATCATCGACCTGGAAGCCGAGAGCACGGACCTGCTCATCCTCCGCACGCTGCAGGGAGGGAGGAGCCGGCCGCTGCGGAACTTCCTCCGCGACCGGTTCGGCGCCCTCCCCACCGGGCGCGCCCGGCTGATCCTCGACACCGCGATCGAGATCGTGATCGCCGGCCACCACGCGCGCGACCTCGCCCGGGAGCTCCACGTGCACCGGGACACCCTCCTGCGCTGGTGCCGCCAGGCGCGCCTCCCCGTCCCGCGCCAGCTCCTGATGTGGCTGCGGGTGCTGCTCGCCGCCGAGCTGCTGGACAACCCCGGCCAGACGGTGGAGCACGTCGCCCTGGCCTGCGGGTACTCCTCGGACGACGCGCTCGCCCGCGCGCTGGAGCGCCGGCTGGGGATGCGCCCCGCCGCGCTGCGGCAGCACGGGGCGTTCCGGGTCGCGGTGGAGCGCTTCCAGTCGGAGGTCCGCGCGCTCTACCCTCCCGAAGAAGCCCCGTCCGCTCCCCACTCCCCTTCCATGCGGGTCGCATGAGCAGCCAGGCACGACCTCCGGACCTCGCAGGCCTCGGCCTGGCCAGCGCGGCGCTGATGCACGACGTCCAGGCGCTGGTGGGCGCGCTGCGCGAGCACGCGGCCTTCACCGTGGACGAGCTGGAGTCGGGCCGCCTCCCCCTCCCCGCCGCCCGCTCGGTCCTGGCCGGGTGCGAGGAGATCCAGGAGATGGTGGACGACGTGGTGGCGACGGTTTCGGGGCGCCGTCCCTCCGCTCCTTTTGACCCAGTCGCGACCATCCACCGCGAGATCAGCCGGGTTTCGCAGCGGGCGTCGCCGCTGGCCATCCACTGCCGCTCCTCCTGCGACGGGCGGGTGTGGGTGTGGGGACGGGAAACGCTGCTGGCCCGCTCGGTGGCTAACCTGCTCCGCAACGCCGCCCGCCACGCCCGCGATCGGATCGAGGTGCGGGTCCGGACCGAGGGGCGCGGCGGCGCCGAGCGGCTGCTGGTGGCGGTGGAGGACGACGGCTCCGGGGTGCCGGAGGAGGTGCGGGAAACGCTGTTCGCGCCGGGCGTGCACCGGAGCGAGCAGGGGTCCGGCGTGGGGCTGGCGTCGGTCGCATGGGCGATGGGGCACCTGGGCGGGGAGGTGCGCCTGGGGGAGGGCGGGGCGCTGGGCGGCGCCTGCTTCGAGCTGCGGGTGCCGCTCCGTCTCCCGGCGGAGGCGGGGTCGCGGGGGAGCCCGTACCCGGGGGTGCTCGCCGGGCGGACGGTGGCGGTGATCGACGACGACGAGATGGTGCGGCGCTCGGTGGTCCGGATCCTGGAGCGGTCCGGCGCGCGCGTGGTCACGGTGGACCCGGTGGCGCTGCGGAGCGACGACGCCTGGGACGACCTGGCGGCGAGCGCCCCCGACGCGCTGCTCCTGGACCTGTGCCTGGGGCGGGCGAGCGGGATCGACGCCTGGCACCGCCTCAACGCCCGCTTCCCCGCGCTGGCGCAGCGGGTGGCGTTCTACACCGGGCTGGCGGGGTGGGGGGAGGACGAGGAGGTCTTCCAAGCGACGGGGCGGCCGGTCCTCGCCAAGGGCGGGGACATCGGCGAGCTGGTCGCGGCGGTCGAGCGGCTGATCCACGCGGGCGCGGGCGGGGTGTAGCCGGCGGTCTGCGTGCGGGAAGGGCGGCCGACCCCTACATTGACCGCCGAACCCGCGTCCCGGCGACCTCCTCCCCGCCGTCGGCGATCCCACCCACCCCGTGCACGTCAGGTCCTGGATGAACCCGGTCGATCCGGAGATCGCGCTTTTCGTCGACGAGTGGCGGCGCTGCCTGACCGAGAAGGACGTGTCGGCGGCCGCGCGGCTCCTGGACGAGGGATACCGGGGCACCCTGCCGACCGGCGAGGTGCTCACCCGGGACGCCGAGCTCGCCCTCCTCGCCTCCCCCGCGGTCGCGATCCACTCGGTCGAGGTCCAGGACCTCCGGACGACGAGGAAGGGGAACCGGGCGACCGCCGCGGCGCGTCTCGCCATGACGGGCATGGTCAAAGGCACGACGTTCAGCAGCGTCTATCACACGACGTTCGAGTTCCGCAGGACCGGCTCCGGGTGGCGCGCGACGAGATCGCGGGTGGCGGAGGACGGAGCCGGACCAGCGCCGTCCGCGCCGCGGGCGAGGGCCCGCTCGGCGGCCGCGTGGCTGAAGCGCTTCCTGCGCCGCGCGGACGCACCCGCGTCGTTCCAGGAGCTGGCGTACCTCCCCTTCCGGCCGGGCGAGGACTTCGCCCTCCCGCCCATGGAGCCCGTGGGTCCCCGCGTCGCGTCCGCGGACGACCTCCCCGTCCCCCCGCGGGAGCTGTGGCTCGGCTACAACTACCCGGCCCACGGACAGGCCCACGTCCGCACCATGCTGGACGTGGCGTACGCGTCGGGGCTGACCTTCGCGCCGAACGACCGGATCCTGGACCTCGGCTGCGGTGCCGGACGCATGATCCGCCACCTGGTGGAGCTGGCCGCCACCTGCGAGATCTGGGGGATGGACATCAGCGCCGAGCACATCTTCTGGTGCAGGGCGAACCTGAGCCCTCCCTTCCACTTCGCCACCAGCACCAAGGTCCCGCACCTCCCCTTCGAGGACCGGAGCTTCCGCTTCGTCTACTGCGGCTCGCTGTTCACGCACATCGACGACCTCGCCGACGCGTGGCTCCTGGAGCTGCACCGGATCCTCGCGCTCGACGGCCGCCTGTACATGACGATCCACGACAGCAACACCGTCCGGCTGTTCGACGGCGACAGGTACCCGGCCTCCGCCCTCGCCCGCCGCATGCGCACGCAGGAGACCTATCAGCGGGCGAAGGATTCCCTGGGAATGGTCTCCATCGGGCGCGACCACCTGTCGCAGGTCTTCTACGGCACGGAATACTTCGCCCGGATGGCGGGCTCCATGTTCGAGGTCCTTTCCGTCGTCCCGGAGGCGTACTTCTACCAGACGGCCTTCCTCCTGCGCCGCAAGCAGCCGGGCCCGGTCGGAGGCTAGGCCGTCAGCTTCCGGCTCCCCGCCAGGTACACCCCCAGCGCGGCCAGCAGCATTCCCAGCCCCACGCCGCACACCCCCTCCCATCCCCACCGGCCCCACGCCCACGCTCCCAGCAGCGAGCCGAGCGCGCCGCCCACGAAGTAGGCCACCATGTACACGGTGTTCAGCCGCCCGTGCAGCTCGGCGGGGAGGCCGTAGATGCGCGCCTGGTTGGACACCCCGGTGGTCTGCGCCCCGGCGTCGAGCAGGATCACCCCCACCACCAGCCCGGCCAGGGTGCTCCCCGCCAGGAAGAAGCACAGGTAGGCGGCGATCCCCACCCCGATCCCCACGCCCACGGTGGTGCGGGGGCTCCGCCGCTCCGACAGCCTCCCGACGAAGGGGGCGGTCAGCGCCCCCACGATCCCCACCAGCCCGAACCCGCCGGCGGTGCGGGCGCCGTAGTGCAGCGGCGGCGTTTCCAGCCGGAAGACCAGGGTGGTCCAGAAGGCGCTGAACGCCGCGAACCCCAGCCCCGCCAGGATGGCAGCCTCGCGCAGCACGGGCTCCCCGCGCGCCAGGGGGAGGAGCGAGCGGAGAAGCTGTCCGTAGCGGAGCGAGGCGGCCGGGGGGGCGTGTGGGAGCCGGCGGCCGGCCCACAGGCTCAGCGCCAGCATCAGCCCGGCCGCCAGCCCGAACATCGCCCGCCACCCCAGCGCCGATCCCACCACTCCGCTCACCGTGCGGGCGCCGAGCACCCCGATCAGGATCCCGCTCATCACCAGCCCCACCACCCGCCCCCGGCTCCCCGGCGCGGCCAGCCCCGCCGCGAAAGGGACGATGAGCTGCGGGACCACGGTGGTTGCCCCCATGGCGAAGCTCGCCGCCGCCAGCCACCCCAGCGAGGGGGCCAGCGCCACCCCCGTCAGCGCCACCGCCACCGCGCCGAGCATCACCACGATCAGCCCGCGGCGCTCGCGCACGTCCGACAGGGGGACGAACAGGAGGATCCCGACGGCGTACCCCACCTGGGTGAGCGTGGAAACGATCCCCACCCGGCTGGCCGGCACCCGGAAGTAGCGGGCGATGTCGGCCAGCAGCGGCTGGCTGTAGTACAGGTTTGCGACCGCCAGCGCTCCGACCGCCGACAGGAGCCAGACGGTGGTGTTGGACAGGACGGGGCGCTGCGTGCTGCTGGCTTCGGGCATCCGGTGCGACGGCTGTCAGGGTTCCGGGGCGACGGGTCCAGGACTCCCTGCATCCCCCGCACCACCGGGGCGGAGTGGTGGCGCGCGGCCGGCGGGGGTGAGAGATTCCCCGCATGAAACCGCGATCCCTGCTCGTGTTCCTGGCCGGCCTCGCCGTGCTGCTGGCCTTTCTGTACGCCGGCGAGTGGGTGGTGCGCGCCACCGGCGTCCCCGTTCCCGGGAGCGTGGTGGGGATGGTGCTCCTGACCCTGGCGCTCCGGCTGGGGATCGTTCCCCTGGCGCTGGTCCGCTCGGCGGCTGACCTCCTCCTCCGGCACATGGGGCTCCTGTTCGTCCCGCCCGGGGTGGGGCTGATGCTGTACGGCGGCCTCCTGCGCGCGCAGTGGCTCCCCATCGCCGGGGCGAGCGTGTGCGGGACGCTGGCCGTGCTCCTGGTGGTGGGGTCCCTCCAGCAGCGGCAGGAGGGGGATGGCTGAGACGCTCCCGGGCGCGGTGCTCGCCGTCGTCGCCACGGCGGCGGCGTACTACGGCGCCCAGTGGGTGTACCGGCGCACCCGCCTGCTGGTGCTCAACCCGGTGCTGGTGGCGAGCGCGGTGGTGATCGCGGCGCTGCTCCTGCTCGGCGTCCCCTACGACGCCTACAACCGGGGCGGGCGGGTGCTGAGCTACTTCCTGGGGCCGGCGGTGGTGGCGCTGGGCGTCCCGCTGCACCTGCAGTGGGGGGAGATCGCGCGGCGGGGGAGGTCGATCTTCGCTTCCATCCTGGCGGGGAGCGTGGTGGGGATCCTCACCGCGGCGGGGGCGGCCTCGCTCCTGGGAGCCCCACCGGAGATCGTGCGCTCGGTGGCGCCGCGGTCGGTGACCACCCCCATCGCCATGGCCATCGCGCAGAAGACGGGAGGGATCCCGCCGCTCACGGCGGCGCTGGTGATCGGGACGGGAGTGCTGGGATCCGTCGTGGGGCCTCCGCTCCTCCGGCGGCTGGGGGTGCGGAGCCGGACCGCGCTGGGACTGGCGCTGGGGTCGGCGGCGCACGGCGTGGGGACGGCGCGGGCGCTGGAGGAGGGCGAGGTGGAAGGCGCCGCGGCGGGGCTGGCGATCGGGCTGATGGGGCTGGCCACGGCCGTGCTGACTCCGCTGATCGTCCGGCTGCTGTTCTGAGCGGAATCGCCGCGGCACCGCGGCGTACACCACCGTGGACGGCTCCGCTCGCGGCGGGCGGCGATCCTCAGCCGCCCGCCGCGCGTGCGTGCGCGCCGTACCCCGCCGTGTCCACCTCTTCCATGCGGTAGCCGAGCGCAGGCGCGACCGCCTCGATCCCCGGCTCCCATCTCGCGCGCATCTCCACGTATTCGCGCGCGCCCGCTTCCGGGTCCTCGCGCGTGGGGATGCCCGCCTCGCGCAGCCGCAGCAGGGCCCGCTCGTAGCGCAGCCGCCAGCGCTCGCGCGACTGCGTGCCGTTCGCGGACGGCCCATGGGGTGTCGGAAAGTTCTGGTCGAGGGTGCGCAGCAGCAGGGCACTGGACCGCTCCAGTTCGGCCAGGGCCGCGGATTCCTGCAGCCAGCCCAGCTCGCGCGGATCCAGCGCGGTGCGGACCAGCGCGGCCGCGTCGAGAGCGACCAGCAGGATACGCGAGGGCGCGTAGAAAGCCTCCTCGAAGCGGAAGTAGAAGAGCACGGGATAGAAATGGTGCGTCTCCTTGATCGCCGCGACCTCGCCGGCCAGGGTGGACAGGTTGTTGTAGCCGCCGTCGAAGCGTCCGCGTGGGCCCCAGCGCGCGAGCAGCTCTGCGGCGTCGCCGGTTTCGCCGCTCTGCGTCTGCACCATCAGCCCCAGCACGTTGCGACTGCGCAGCGCCGTGTAGACCTGCATCAGGTAGGTGAGCGTGAGCGAGGTCACCGACATGCCCACCAGCGAGTTGAACAGGAAGAGCAGCTTGTAGCCCGGGCTGGTGGGGCCGTAGTCGCTGGCGCCCACGATGGACATGCTGCTCCCCCCGACGAGCAGCGCGGTGACGAAGTCGGTGTCGGTCGCGCCGGAGCTGGATTCGACGCCCGTGCCGAGGGCGGGATGAATCACCAGGCCGGAGCCGAGTGCCAGCAGCAGGCTCCACGTCAGCACCAGCACGACGAGCTGCACGGGACCGCAGTAGCTGAGGATGCCCGCGTGCCTTCCGCCGGACAGCCCGCGGAAGACGCGCCACACGCCCCGGGCCAGGCGCGGCGCGAGAAGCCCGGTGCCCGCACGCGCGTACAGGACGGTGAGGAACACGTCCAGCAGGGTGATCGCGAGCACGATGCCGCCGGCGAGCGGCTCCAGCCAGTCCTGCATGGCCTGTCTCCCGAACGAGGGGACCCGGCATACGCACCGCGGTGCGCGAGCGTGGGGCGGTTCAGTTCGCCGAGATTCCGCCATCTGTTCCCTGGCCTGCGGCGGGCTAAGTGAGGCCGGAACAGGGTCTTCGCATACGGCAGTTGGTGTGCCATCCCCCTGGCATGTGCCATGCTGCCACCCCGCCCGCCACCCCGCCGGCTTTCACGGCATGGGGGGCGCACTCACACGAGGTGGAGGGAAGCATGGCAACGAATACGGACGTTACGCGCACACGGGCCTTCCGGCCGGAGGACGCGGCGGTGCTCGGCACCGGGACCAGCACTCCGGGCTGGGATCTCGGCACGGAGCGGAGGAGCGACGACGGTCAGACGATGGCGACCGGGGTGGGGTGGTTCAGTCTCGCGCTGGGGCTCGCCGAGGTGGTCGCCCCGGAAAAGATCGCGGGAGAGCTGGGGCTGGAGGACAAGAAGAACCTGGTCCGCCTCTACGGCTTCCGCGAGATCGCCAAGGGGGCGGGAATCCTCTCGAATCGAAAGCCGGCCGGGTGGGTGTGGGGGCGCGTCGCGGGCGACGTGCTCGACCTGGCGACGCTCGCCAGCGGGCTGCGCAAGGGCAACCCGAAGCGCGACAACGTCCTGAAGGCGATCAGCGCGGTCGTCGGGGTGACGGTGCTGGACGTGGTCGTCGCGCGCCAGCTCAGCGAGAGCAAGAACGAGCGGGTACGGCACGACTGACGGAGCGCACGGCGCCCGCCCGAGCGGCGGGCCCTTTCTCATATCCAGACCGGAGCGGCGACAATGAAAGCATTGAGCTGGCACGGACGCGCGGACATGCGGTGCGAAGAGGTCCCGGATCCGATCATCGTCGATCAGACCGACGTCATCGTGCGGATCACCTCGACCGCGATCTGCGGGTCGGACCTGCACCTGTACGACGGGTTCAACCCGTTCATGGAGCCGGGCGACATCCTCGGTCACGAGCCGATGGGGATCGTGGAGGAGGTGGGGAGCGAGGTGCGGCGGCTGCGGAAGGGGGACCGGGTGGTGATCCCCTTCACCATCTCCTGCGGCGCCTGCTACTTCTGCCAGAAGACCCTCTACTCGCTGTGCGAGACCACCAACCGCAACGCCGATCTCGCGCGGAAGGTGATGGGGCACACCACGGCGGGGCTGTTCGGCTACTCGCACCTGACGGGCGGCTACGCCGGCGGACAGGCCCAGTATCTCCGCGTCCCCTACGCCGACGTGGGGCCGCTCCGCATCGATTCCGACCTTCCCGACGAGCAGGTGCTCTTCCTCTCGGACATCTTTCCCACCGGCTGGATGGCGGCGGTGAACGCCGAGATCGAGCCCGGCGACACGGTGGCCGTGTGGGGGTGCGGCCCAGTGGGGCAGTTCACCATCCAGAGCGCCTGGATGCTCGGGGCGGGGCGGGTGATCGCGATCGACCGCGTGCCGGAGCGGCTGGAGATGGCACGCAAGCACGGACGTGCCGAGACGATCAACTTCGAGGAGGTGGGCGTCTACGACCAGCTGATGGAGATGACGAACGGACGCGGGCCCGACCGCTGCGTCGACGCGGTGGGCGCCGAGGCGCACTCCACCGGGACCATCGACTCGCTGTACGACAAGGCCAAGACGATGCTCATGCAGGAGACCGACCGGCCGCACGTGATCCGCGAGGCCATCATGTGTTGCCGGCCCGGCGGGACCATCTCCGTGCCCGGCGTCTATCTCGGCTTCGTCGACAAGATCCCCATGGGCTCCTACATGAACAAGGCGCTCACGATGAAGACCGGGCAGACGCACGTCCCGCGCTTCCACGACGAGCTGCTGCGCCGGGTGGAGGCCGGTGAGATCGACCCGTCCTTCGTGATCACGCACACCGTCCCGATCGACAAGGGTCCCGAGATGTACAAGACCTTCCGGGACAAGGAGGACGGCTGCATCAAGGTGGTCCTGAAGCCCTGGGAGTAGAACCGGGCGGCGGATGAACGAGGGCCCCGGCGGGTGTGAGCCGCCGGGGCCTCCCACCACCGCGCTGCGGCAGCGGAGCGCGGTGGTGCCGCCGGACGGATCGGCGCTCCGGCACGTTCATCCCGGCCGGTCGTGGCTCGGCAGGCGCAGCGTGAACGTGCTCCCCTCTCCCGGCACGCTCCGGAGGAGGACCTCGCCGCCGAGCAGCCGGGCCAGCTTGCGGGAGATCGCCAGGCCGAGCCCGGTTCCGCCGATGGCGCGGGTGTGGGAGCTGTCGGCCTGGGTGAAGGGCTCGAAGATCCGCTCCTGGTCCCCCTCCGCGATTCCGGGCCCCGTGTCCCGGATGTGGATCCCGATCCACGCCGGGTCCGGGCCGTCGAGCCCGACCGTGATCCCGCCCCGCTCCGTGTACTTGACCGCGTTGCCGACCAGATTGAGCAGGATCTGCCGCACCTTCCCCGGGTCGGTCCATAGCGGGAGCGGCTCGCGGGCACCCTCCAGGCGCAGCGCGAGGCCGCGGGCGTCGGCCTGCGGCTCCAGGATCTGCACCACCTCCCGGACGATCGCGGCCACGTCGGCCTCCTCCCGGCGGACCTCCTCCTTGCCGGCCTCGGCGCGCGAAAGGGTGAGGATCTCGTCGATGATCGAGACCAGGTGCCAGGAGCTGGCCTTGATCCGCGAGAGCGCCTCCCGCTGCCTGGCCGTCACGGGGCCGAGCACCTCGCCCTCCACCAGCTCGGCGAAGCCGATCACGCCGGTGAGCGGGGTCCTGAGCTCGTGGCTCATGGTCGCCAGGAACTGGCTCTTGGCCTGACTCGCCGCCTCGGCGAGGTGCTTCGCCTCCCTCAGCTCCTCCTCGGTCCGCTTGCGCTCGGTGACGTCGCGGGTCGTTCCGGCGATCGCTTCGACCCGGCCCTCGGCGCCCAGCACCGGCACGAAGATGTAGTCGTAGACGCGGCGGCCGAGGGTGGCGTGCGGAAAGGCGACCTCGCCCCGGATCGGCTCCCCGGTGGCGACGATCCGGTCGATCTCGCGCTCGTGCATCTCCGCGTGCCACGGCTCGTAGCCGATCTCCAGCAGGCCCTTCCCGATGGAGTCCTCGATCGTCCGCCCCCACATCTGCAGCAGGGCGTGGTTGGCGAAGGTGAAGCGGTAGTCGAGGTCGAAGACGTAGACCAGGTCCGGGGTGCTGGAAAGGATCGCCTCGTACAGGCGCTTCTGCCGCTCGGCCTCGGCCTGGCTCAGGCGCAGCGCCTCCGCGGTCTCCCTGCGCCGGGTCACGTCGCCGGCGGCGCCGAACCACTCGACGATCTCCCCGTCGGCGTCCAGCAGCGGGATGGCGCGCGAGAACGTCCATCCCACCGTGCCGTCGACACGCACGACCCGGTGCTCCAGCTCGAAGTTGCTCCGGGTCCGGATGGCCTCGTGGATGGCCTCCACCACTGTCTCCCGATCTTCCGGGGGGATGTACTTCTCCAGCCAGGTGCGGCTGGGCTCGTGCGTGTCGGCGATGAACTCCCGGCCCTGGAGATGGCGCATCTCGCTCCAGTCCGGGCTCATCCGGTAGACCACGTCCGAGCTGGCGGTGACCAGCGCGCGGAACCGCTCCTCGCTCCAGCGCAGCGCCTCCTCCGCGCGCCTTCGCTCCCGGACCTCCTCGTCCAGCCGGTCGCGGGCGGCCGCCGCCTCGTCGAGCGCCCCGACGAGCCGGTACCCGGCGGAGGCGAAGCGGGACAGGCTGCCCAGCAGGCGGGCGTCCTCCGCGTCGAACCCGCGCTCCGGCGTGTGGCCGATGGCCCACAGCGTACCCGCCGGCCGGCCCTCCAGGTGGAAGGGGGCCACCAGGCTTTCCAGGAAGGGAGGCTCCACGCCCGCGAGCGCGGTGAAGTGGCGGTGGGGGCGGTCGAAGAGGAGAACTGCGTCCCGGTCGATCACCGTTCCGCAGGGACTCCGGTCCCGGGGGAGGGTGCCGACGGCGTCGGGCGCCAGCCGTCCCGCCACGGCGTCCCAGCGGAAGACGCCCTCGTCGGGCACGTGGATGCTGATCCCCGCCGAGTCGGCCCGGCAGACGTCGAGCACCGTTTCCACCAGCTTCCGCAGCAGGTTCCCGGGGGTGGCCGCGAGCTCCTGCGCCAGGGCCTGGAGCGCGCGGTTCTCGGCCTCGTGCTGGGGGGGGCGGGAAGGGCGGTGCGCCAGCTTCTCCGTCGCGAGAACCTCGTGGAGGCCGGCGGCGCGGGCGTGAGGAGGCTGTGGATCCATGGAGCGGGTCGCGCGATGTGGACGGCCGGTCAGGCGTGGAAGCTAATGCGGCCGGAGCGGTTTTGAAACAAGGAAGAGAAACCGGGGAAGCGGTGGGATGGAGCCGTGCGAAAGCGGCGGAGGGCGAAGTCA